>CALWKN010000203.1 GCA_944381265.1 uncultured Clostridia bacterium | reverse complement strand
GGGGGAGGGGCGAAGCCCCTCCCCCGCCCAGGGGCGCCGTCCGTCCACAAGCTTTGCTTGTGGGCGGATGGCGAGCAGCCGGCGAAGCCGGTGCCGTCCCGCGCTGCGGAATGGCTTTGTTAAAAATCGGCAACGAGGCGAAATGCGGCAGGATTGCCATGGGAACGCGAAGAATCCAGAAATAGGGCGAGGATGGCCTTGCCCGTTACGCGCTGGACAATGAAGCATCCCGCCGGTTTCTTGGCGGGTGAATCGTTGCAAATACATGGTTTGGAGGTAGCGCAATGAGTGTTGAACTGAATGAGCGCAGGCAGCAGCTGCTCGGCGGCGGCGGGTCAGACCGCGTCGCAAAGCAGCATGAGGCCGGCAAAATGACCGCTCGCGAACGTCTTACCAAGCTCTTTGACGAGGGCAGCTTCGTCGAGACGGGCGTCTTTGCCGCGAGCGCCGTGGTCACGGGCTACGGCACGGTGGAGGATCGCCCCGTCTACGCCTACGCGCAGGACTTTACCGTAAAGGCCGGCGCCATGGGCAAGGTGGCCGCCGACAAGGTGGTGCGCGTGATGGAGCTTGCGGCAAAGACCGGCGCGCCCGTTGTGGCGCTGTGCGACTCGGCCGGAGCGGACCTGCGCCAGGGCGCGGAAGCCCTGGACGCCTACGCCCGCATCATGAAGGAGACGGCCCGTCTCTCCGGCGTCGTGCCGCAGATCTCGCTGATCCTCGGCCCCTGCGCCGGCGGCGCGGCGTTTGTGCCGGCGCTGACGGACGTGGTGATCGCGGCCGAGAGCTGCGGCGAGATGTACGTCACCGGCCCGCAGGTGGTCTCTGCCCGCACCGGGCGAAACGTCTCTGCCAAGGACCTTGGCGGCGGCAAGAAGCTGGCCAAGTCCGGCGCGGCCCAGATCGTGACGGCCACGGAGGACGAGGCCATCGCCATGGCGCGCAAGGTGCTCTCCCTTCTGCCCGGCAACAACATGGAGGACGCGCCCCTTGCCGCCAGCGACGACCTCAACCGCCAGCTTGACATCGATTCCTACAGCGACGCGCACGACCTCGTCTCCCGCGTGGCGGACTTCTACGACTATGTCGAGCTGTCCAAGGACTATGCCCCCAACATGGTGACGGCCCTTGCCCGCCTTGGCGGCCGCACGGTCGGCATCGTGGCCAACAACCCGGCCGTGGACGAGGGCGTGCTGTGCGCTTCCGCCTGCAAGAAGGCCGCGCGCTTTGTCCGCCTGTGCGACTGCTACAACATCCCCGTTGTCACCTTTGTCAACACCGCCGGGCAGACCACGGTGGACGAGAACAACAACGCCGCTTCCATCGCCGCGGCGGCCGACCTGATCTTCGCCTACGGCGAGGCCGTGGTCCCCAAGGTCTCCGTGCTCTGCGGACAGGCCGTCGGCGCCGCCTACGCCGCCATGGGCAGCAAGGGCAACGGCGCGGACATGGTCTACGCCTGGCCCAAGGCCTTTGTCGCGCCCATCAACGCCGAGGCCGCGGTGCGCATCCTGGAGGATGAGCAGCTCAGCGCCGGCGCGGACCTTGGCGCCCTCATCAAGGACTACGAGGACGCCTGCGGCGCGGTGGCGACCGCCGAAGCAGGCCTGGCCGACGACGTCATCGAGCCTTCGCAGACCCGCCAGATGCTGGCGGCGGCGCTGGAGATGCTCCTTGGCAAGCGCGAGGTCGCCCTGCCCCGCAAGCACGGCAACCTGCCGCTGTAAGGCGACGGAATCCGCGAAGAGAAGGAGGTTCCGAAGCGTATGAATCTGGATCCACAGGTACTCTCCGGCGCAGGGATCGTGATGCTGATCGGTCTTGGCATCGTCTTTATCGCGCTGATCGTCATCATCTGCCTGCTCGTCATCATGTCCAAGATCTTCCGCAGCGCGGTAAAGACGCCCGCTAAGAAGGAAGAAGCCCCCGTGCCCGCTCCCGCCCCCGCCCCGGCCCCGGCTGCCGCCGCGCCGCAGGAGGACGAGGAGATCGCCGCGGTGCTGGCCGCGGCCGTGGCGCTGCTGTCGGAGGAAGGCGACGGCCGTCTGCGCGTGCGCTCCATTCGCCGCGTGGGCGCGTCCTCTCCCGCCTGGTCCCTCTCCGGCCGCCAGGAATACGTTGGTACCCGCTACTAAAGACCCCATTTTCACAGAAAATTTAGGAGGCTTTCGCTATGCGTAAGTTCATGATCACCGTAAACGGCAAGTCCTACGAAGTCTGCGCCGAAGAGATCAAGGACGGCGCTCCCATGCCCGTCATGCCCGTCATGCCCGTCATGCCCGCCGCCGCCCCGGCCCCCGTCGCCGCTGCCCCGGCCCCTGCCGCCGCGCCCGCTCCCGCCGCCGCCCCGGCTCCCGCTCCGGCCGCGCCCGCTGCCGCCGCGCCCGCCGGCGCCGAGAAGGTCACCGCGCCCATGCCCGGCACCATCAACGACGTAAAGGTCGCCAACGGCCAGACCGTCAAGGAGGGCGATGTGCTCTTCATCCTCGGGGCCATGAAGATGGAAAACGAGATCCTCGCCCCCAAGGCCGGCACCGTCGCGGCTGTGGCCGTGCAGAAGGGCGCTACCGTTTCCTCCGGCGACATGCTCTGCGCCATCCAGTAAGGCGCACTCTCCTACGGAATTTTGTAGAGAAACGGCATATCGCGGAAGGGAATGAAAGACGCACATGGACGCATTGCTCAACCTGAATATCGGCGAAACCATCCAGAAATTTCTTTCCGAGATGATGTTCGCAGAGGTGATCGCCAGCGGCAAGTGGATCATGATCCTTGTGGCCTGCTTCTTCCTGTTCCTGGCCATCAACAGGAAGTACGAGCCGCTGCTGCTGCTGCCCATCGCCTTTGGCATGCTGATCACCAACCTCCCCGGCGCGGAGATGTACCACTCCGAGCTGTTTGAGGGAGGCACGGTCCACTGGGAGAACTTCGTGGCCAAGGGAGGCCTGGTGGACTACCTGTACCTTGGCGTAAAGCTTGGCATCTACCCGCCGCTGATCTTCCTTGCGGTGGGCGCGATGACGGACTTTGGCCCCCTGATCGCCAACCCCAAGAGCCTGCTGCTGGGCGCGGCGGCGCAGCTTGGCATCTTCACCGCCTTCTTTGGCGCGCTGCTCTTTGGCATGACGCCGGAGCAGGCGGCCTCCATCGGCATCATCGGCGGCGCGGACGGCCCGACGGCCATCCTTGTCACCACGCGCCTTGCCCCGGAGCTGCTCGGGCCCATCGCGGTCGCGGCCTACTCCTACATGGCGCTGGTGCCGGTCATCCAGCCCCCGATCATGAAGCTGCTGACCACCAAGAAGGAGCGCTCCATCGTCATGGAGCAGCTTCGCCCCGTGTCCAAGGTGGAGAAGGTCTGCTTCCCCATCATCGTCACCATCTTCGTCTCGCTCCTGCTGCCGTCTGCGGCCCCGCTGATCTCGATGCTGATGCTGGGCAACCTGATGCGTGAGAGCGGCGTGGTGGAGCGCCTGGTGGACACCGCCTCCAACGCGCTTTGCAACATCATCACGATCTTCCTGGGCGTCTCGGTCGGCGCCACCGCCACGGCGGAGATCTTCTTAAGCCGTCAGACGCTGATCATCGTGGCCATGGGCCTTTGCGCCTTTGCGCTGAGCACCGTGGGCGGCGTGCTCTTTGGCAAGATCATGTGCTGGGCGACCCGCGGCAAGGTCAACCCGCTCATCGGCTCTGCCGGCGTCTCCGCCGTGCCCATGGCGGCGCGCGTCAGCCAGAAGGTCGGCCAGGCCGAGAACCCGCGCAACTTCCTGCTCATGCATGCCATGGGCCCCAACGTCGCCGGCGTCATCGGCTCGGCGGTCGCGGCGGGCGTGTTCCTTTCCATGTTCATGAAGTAAAGACAAAAGGAGGGAAAAGTTCCCTATGGCTAAGGTTCAAATCACAGAAACGATACTGCGCGACGCGCACCAGAGCCAGGCCGCGACCCGCATGCGCTTAAGCGAGATGCTGCCGGCGGTGCCGATGCTGGACAAGGTCGGCTACTACTCCCTGGAAGCCTGGGGCGGCGCCACGTTTGACACCTGCCTGCGCTTCCTCAACGAAGACCCCTGGGCGCGCCTGCGCGCCCTGCGCAAGGCGGCCCCCAACACCAAGCTGCAGATGCTGCTGCGCGGCCAGAACATCCTGGGCTACAAGCACTACGCCGACGACGTGGTGGACCTGTTCGTCAAGAAGTCCATCGAAAACGGCATCGACGTCATCCGCATCTTCGACGCGCTCAACGACACGCGCAACATGAAGACCGCCATCGACGCCACCAACAAGTACGGCGGCATACCGGAAGTGGCCCTCTCCTACACCAAGAGCCCGGTGCACACGCATGAGTACTTCGTAAAGCTGGCGGTGGAGCTGGAGAAGATGGGCGCCAAGACCATCTGCATCAAGGACATGGCGAACCTGCTGCTGCCCTATGAGGCCTACGACCTGGTCAAGGCCCTCAAGGCCAAGGTCAAGGTGCCGATCCA
>CALWKN010000202.1 GCA_944381265.1 uncultured Clostridia bacterium | reverse complement strand
GGTTGTATTCGCCCGATTCCACGGCGTGGATCGTCTGCCGCGTCACGCCGACGGCCTCGGCCAGGGCCTGCTGCGTCAGGCCCTTTTCCCGCCGGGCGTCACGCAGGCGCAGGTTCTTTCCCATCGCATCTCGCCTCCGATGCGCTAAGCATAGCACGGCCCCATAAATATGTCAAATATATTTTACATCCCGGGCGAGAAAAGGCGCCGCGCGGGAAGAGGGGAAGCCTCTTTCCGCGCGGCGCCTTAAGACTTCAGGCTGTGATGCCGCGGGGGCTCTTAGTACATCGGCGGCTGGGCGGGAGCGGCGGGCGCGGCCTTCTCGGGGATGTCGCACACCAGGGACTCCGTGGTCAGCAGCACGGAAGCGATGGAGCAGGCGTTCTGCAGCGCAGAGCGGGTGACCTTGGTCGGGTCGATGATGCCCTTGGCCACCATGTCGCCGTACTCGTTGTTCAGCGCGTCAAAGCCGTAGTTGATGTCCTTGCGGGCCTTGATCTTCTCGACGATGACCGAGCCCTCCAGGCCGGCGTTCGTGGCGATCTGACGGACGGGCTCTTCCAGCGCGCGCAGCACGATGTTCACGCCCGTGCGCACATCGCCGGAGACCTTCTTGGCCAGGGCGGCGACGTCCTCGATGGTGCGGATCAGAGCGGTTCCGCCGCCGGGCACGACGCCCTCTTCCACAGCGGCGCGGGTGGCGCTCAGCGCGTCCTCGATGCGCAGCTTGCGCTCCTTCATCTCGGCCTCGGTGGCAGCGCCAACGGACAGGACCGCAACGCCGCCGGCGAGCTTGGCCAGGCGCTCCTGCAGCTTCTCGCGGTCGTAGTCGGAGGTGGTGTCCTCCAGCTGCGCGCGGATGGAGTTGACGCGGGCGTGGATGTCTTCCTTCTTGCCGGCGCCCTCGACGATGGTGGTGTTGTCCTTGTCCACCGTCACGGTGCGGGCGGAACCCAGCATGCCGATGTTGGCATCCTTCAGCTCCAGGCCCAGCTCCTCGGAGATGACCTGGCCGCCGGTCAGGATGGCGATGTCCTGCAGCATGGCCTTGCGGCGGTCGCCAAAGGCGGGAGCCTTGACGGCAACGCAGGTGAAGGTGCCGCGCAGCTTGTTGACGATCAGGGTGGCCAGGGCCTCGCCCTCGATGTCCTCGGCGATGATCAGCAGCTTGCGGCCGGCCTGCACGACCTGCTCCAGAACCGGCAGGATATCCTGAATGTTGGTGATCTTCTTGTCGGTGATCAGCACGTAGGGATTGTCCAGCGTGGCGATCATCTTGTCGTTGTCGGTGGCCATGTAGGGGGACAGGTAGCCGCGGTCAAAGGTCATGCCCTCGACGATCTTCAGCTCCGTGTGGCCGGTCTTGCTCTCCTCGATGGAGATGACGCCCTCGTTGCCGACCTTCTCCATGGCGTCGGAGAGCCACTGGCCCACCGCCGGATCGCTGGCGGAGATGGAGGCGACCTGCGCGATGGCCTGCTTGTCTTCCACGGGCTTGGAGATGCGCTTGAGCGCCTCGACCGCCGCGTCGCAGGCCTGGGAGATGCCGGTCTTGATCTGCATGGGGTTGGCGCCGGCCGCCACGTTCTTCATGCCCTCGCGGATGATGGCCTGGGCAAGGAGCGTCGCGGTGGTGGTGCCGTCGCCGGCAACGTCGTTGGTCTTGGTGGCGACTTCCTTGACGAGCTGGGCGCCCATGTTCTCAAAGGGGTCCTCCAGTTCGATCTCCTTGGCGATGGTCACGCCGTCGTTGGTGACCAGGGGCGCGCCGAACTTCTTGTCCAGCATCACGTTGCGGCCCTTGGGGCCCAGGGTGATCTTGACGGTATCCGCAAGGACGTTGACGCCCTTTTCCAGAGAACGGCGGGCTTCCTCGCCGTACTGCAGCTGCTTAGCCATAAAACTTCAACCTCCGATTTTTCGTGTGCCTGGAATGCTTAGTCCTCCAGTATGGCGAGAATGTCGCTCTGGCGGACGATGGTGTACTCCTGCTTCTCGATCTTGACCTCGGTGCCGGCGTACTTCTGGTAGATGACCTTCTGGCCGACGGAAACCTCCATCTTGACCTCCTTGCCATCGATCATGCCGCCCGGGCCCACCTCGACGATCTCCGCGAACTGGGGCTTCTCCTTGCCCGCGGCGCCCGCCAGGATCAGGCCGCTGGCCGTGGTCACTTCCACCTCGACGTTCTTGAGCACGACGTGGTCACCCAAAGGCTTGATGCGCATAAGAATAGACCTCCTTGTCTAATTCGCTTTCCGGTTCTTGTTAGCACTCGTTGAACCCGAGTGCTAATCACGGATATAACTATACCGTCTCCGCCCGCGGAGCGCAAACGGAGCGGAAACCGATATTTGGCAGTATTCCCGCGTTTTTTGAAATTATACCCGCCGCGCTCATTATTTGTGGGAAATTCGCCGCTTTTTACCGCTTGGTGTTTCCCGGAAATTGACAGGCGGCCCTGCGGGGGATTATAATGTACGAAACGCGGCAAGCGCGGAACATGAGGGAGGCAGGGCGCATGAACTTCACCAAATGGGACCATCGCTTTATGGAGATGGCCGACACCATCGCCGGCTGGGCCTCGTGCTACCAGGAGAACCGCAAGATCGGCGCGGTCATCGTGCGGGACAAGCGGATCCTGACCACGGGCTACAACGGCGCCCCGCAGGGCATCACCCCCTGCAAGGAGCGGGGCGAGTGCCTGCGCCGGAAACTGGGCATCCCCTCCGGCACGCGCGCCGAGGTCTGCTACGCCGTGCACGCCGAGCAGAACGCGCTCATCCAGGCCGCGCGCCTGGGCGTGAGCGTCTTTGGCGCGACGATGTACGTCACGCACTGCCCCTGCATCATCTGCGCGCGGCTGCTGATCAACGCCGGCATCGTGCGCGTCATCTACCGCCACGAGTACCCGGACGACTTTTCCAAGGAGATCCTGAAGGAGGCGGGGGTGGAGCTGATCCGCTTCGACCCCGAGGCCCCCATCGTCCCCTGACATAGGAGCAGAACCATGCCTAAGCAACTGATTTCCGTCATCGTCCCCCTTTACAATGAAGAGGAGGTCATCGGCGAGAGCTACCGGCGCCTGAGCGCCGTGCTCGCGTCCCTTGAGGAGGACTACGAGCTCCTCTTTGTCAACGACGGTTCCCGCGACAGGACGTTCGAACTCGCCCGCGCCATCGTGGAGAAGGACCCCCGCGTGGCGCTGATCGATTTTTCCCGCAACTTCGGCCACCAGATGGCGGTGAGCGCGGGCCTTATGCAGGCCAGGGGCGACGCGGTGGTCATCATCGACGCCGACTTGCAGGACCCGCCGGAGCTCATCCCCAAAATGGTGGAGATGTGGCACGGCGGCGCGGAGGTGGTCTACGGCAAGCGCGTCTCCCGCAAGGGCGAGAGCGCCTTTAAGAAGCTGACCGCCTTCTGCTACTACCGCGTGCTGGACGCCCTCTCCGGCTGGAAGATCCCAAAGGACACCGGCGACTTCCGCCTGATGGACCGCAAAGTGGCAGACGCTTTGCGCGCGATGCCCGAGCACAACCGCTTTTTGCGCGGCATGGTCTCCTGGGTGGGCTTCCGCCAGGTGCCCCTGGAGTTCGAGCGCCAGGAGCGCTTTGCCGGGGAGACGAAATACCCCTTAAAGAAAATGCTCAAGCTCGCCGCGGACGGCATATTCTCCTTCTCCGGCAAGCCCTTTGGCGTCATGCGGGTGCTGGGCGGGCTGCTGCTGCTGGCGGGGCTGCTGCTGGTGCTTACGCTGCTCATCGCCCAGGCGATGTGGGGCGGCGTGGAGGGCTGGGCCTATGTGCTGGGAACGCTGCTGGCCCTTGGCGGGCTGAACCTGCTGGCCCTTGGCGTGTGCGGCGTGTACTTTGAGCGGATGTACGATGAGCTAAAGGGCCGGCCGCTGTACGTAGTGCGCCAGGTGCTGCGCGCGCCCGCGGACGGGGAGCGCCCCTGAGTCCCCAAACTTTTTTTCGAAAAGTTTTTCGCGCTCCATCTTGCCTTTATACGGCAAATGGCGTAAAATAATACTGTAACTTATGGACCTATATCGCTAAGGGAGGTTTTCCAAATGGTGAAGGTTGCTATCAACGGTTTCGGCCGCATCGGCCGTCTGGCGTTCCGTCAGATGTTCGACGCTGAGGGCTACGAGGTTGTCGCCATCAACGACCTGACCAGCCCCAAGATGCTGGCTCACCTGCTCAAGTACGACACGGCGCAGGGCTCTTTCTGCGGCAAGATCGGCGAGAACAAGCACACGGTTGACTCCACCGAAGACTCCATCATCGTCGACGGCAAGGAGATCAAGATCTACGCCATCAAGGACGCCAAGGAGTGCCCCTGGGGCGAGCTGGGCGTTGACGTGGTCCTGGAGTGCACCGGCTTCTACACCAGCAAGGAGAAGTCCATGGCGCACATCGCCGCCGGCGCCAAGAAGGTCGTCATCTCCGCGCCCGCGGGCAACGACCTGAAGACCATCGTTTACTCCGTCAACGAGAAGACCCTGACCGCTGAGGATCAGGTCATCTCCGCGGCTTCCTGCACCACCAACTGCCTGGCCCCGATGGCGGACACCCTGAACAAGGCCTACCCCATCGTCTCCGGCATCATGACCACCGTGCACGCCTACACCGGCGACCAGATGATCCTGGACGGCCCGCAGCGCAAGGGCGACCTGCGTCGTGCCCGCGCCGGCGCGCAGAACATCGTGCCCAACAGCACCGGCGCCGCCAAGGCCATCGGCCTGGTCATCCCGGAGCTCAACGGCAAGCTGATCGGCTCCGCGCAGCGCGTGCCCGTGCCCACCGGCTCTACCACCATCCTGGTCGCGGTCGTCAAGGGCAAGGACGTCACCAAGGACAGCATCAACGCCGCCATGAAGGCCGCCGCTTCCGAGTCCTTTGGCTACACCGAGGAGCAGCTCGTCTCCTCCGACGTCATCGGCATGAAGTACGGCTCTCTGTTTGACGCCACCCAGACCATGGTCGCCAAGATCGACGACGACACCTACCAGGTGCAGGTCGTGTCCTGGTACGACAACGAGAACAGCTACACCAGCCAGATGGTCCGCACCATCAAGTACTTCGCGGAGCTGTAATCGTTTGGCCGAAAACCCGACAGAAAAAACGCCGCCCCTCGCCGGGCGGCGTTTTTTTGCCTGTGTTTTACGCGGGCGCCCCGCGGCGCAGGCGCGCGGCGAGCAGGCGCAGCAGCTCCAGGTCCTCCTCCCGCAGCGCCTCCATCTCCTGCAGCGCCTCGCGCGCGGCGCGCGGGTCGCAGACCTCCGCAAGGAAAAACTCCCGCGGCGTGATGGCGAAATACTCGCAGATGGCGAAAAACTCGCTCATCGACGGCAGCGCCTTGCCCGAGGAGATGTTGTTCACATAGCCGCGGCTGTGCCCCAGATCGTAACTCATCTTGTATTCCGAAACGCCCTTTTGCAGGCGCAGCTTCGTGATCCGCTCCCGCGTGTACTGCGCGTAGTCCAAATGCGCCGCCCCCTTCCTGCCGCCCATTGTACGGCAGTCCCGCGCCCCGATAGTCGTTTTATTTATGTCGAATTTATTGATAAAACATTTCAAATATGCTATCCTCGTTTTTGAAACGATGCGGGAAGAAAAACGGCGAAAAACATCGCTTCAGAGATGTTTGCGGCCCCTCGGCCCCCCGCGCGCGGGCCGAAAACATACAAGGGAAAGGTGACGGACATGAACAAGCTGCTCGCAACACTCCTGGCCCTGGCGCTGACGCTGGCCCTGCTCGCCGGCTGCGCCGCCCCGGCCACCCCCGCCTCCATCGTCGACGCCAAGATCGACGAGAACGGCGATCTCCTCTTTACCATGAGCAACGGCGCGATACTCAACGCTGGGCGCGTGCGCGGCGAGGACGGCACGAGCGTGGAGAGCGCCGTGGTCGACGAGTCCGGCGATCTCCAGATCAGTCTGTCCGACGACACCGTCATCCATGCGGGACATGTGCGCGGGGCGGACGGCCAGGACGGCGCGGACGGCAGGGACGGAGCGGACGGTCAGGACGGGCGCGACGGTCGGGACGGCGTGGACGGCAAGGACGGGCGCGACGGCATCGACGGCAAAGACGGCGCCGATGGCCGCGATGGCGCGAACGGCAAGGACGGCGCGGATGGCGAAGACGGTACGCGCCCCTATGTCGGGGCAAACGGCAACTGGTGGATCGATGGCGTGGACCTGGGCGTAGCCGGAGAACGCGAGAGCGTGACGCCGGAGAATTACAGCATTCGCGCTGTCGCCGTACAGCCGGACGGGAGCACGACTGCGCTGGAAACGTCCATTGCAGAAGAAACTGTTGGGGATTATTTTACCATCGCCTATGACTACGACGAACTCACGCCGGTACAGTACGGCGGGGGAACGTGGCGGATGGCGCTCGTCACCATCTCCGGTTTTAAGGCGGAGGAGTTTGCCACGGTCACGCGCATCGAAGCCGATGGCGTGGATGTGACGGCCATGGCGGGTGCGGACTCGCCCGTGGCCTCCGGCCTGCAGGGCGCGGCGGAGCGCTTCCTGAAGCAGGGAGAGTTGTGCCTGCCAACGCAGCTGCCGGATAGAATGAATTCGATGAGTTACTTGGTTCGCGTTCTGGGAACGGCAAAGGATGGAGGAGAAGAGCTGCAGAAATTCTACTACGTCTATGTGCGTCTAGATCCCTTTAACACGGAGCCCTGGCCGCGCGAGGCCGTTGTGACGCGGGTCGAGAGCGAGACATCGGGTGTGGATGTGTATCGGACGAATCACGTAATTCATTTTGAGCAAGAGGAAGCGTCGGTCGGAGACGAAGTTTCCGTGCGGATCTCCTTCGCC
>CALWKN010000201.1 GCA_944381265.1 uncultured Clostridia bacterium | reverse complement strand
GTCGCCCACCGCAAGGCCCGTGGAGGGAGCGCTGATGCCGTATTCGGCGTTCTCGTCCATGAGGCCGGAGGCAAGCACCAGGGGAGCGGGCCAGGTGGACTTCGCATCCGCGGGCAGGGGCGCGCAGAGCACCTGCGTGCCGTCCGGGCAGAGGTTGGTCATCAGCAGGCAGCGCCGGCCGTCGCCCAGCAGGTTGTCGGCCAGGACCATGTCGGCAAAGCCGCAGTTCCCCGTGGCAAAGGCCACGCGCTTGACCCATTCGCCCTCCTGGTCCGCGCCGGGATTTTCATACCAGACGACCTGGTCGCTCGTCTCGTCGCCGCAAAGGACGATGTCCAGGTAGCCGTTGCCCGTCAGGTCGCAGAGCGCGGCCGCGCCGCCGACGCCCTCGACGTTTTCGTCGAGGATGTAGCGCTCCCAGCGGCGATAGCGCTCGCCGTTCTTCAGCAGCGCCAGGCGGCCATTCTTGCCGCAGACGACGATGTCGTTCCAACCATCATTGTTCATATCGCCGGCGAGCAATACCGTGTTGCAGGAATCCGGCCCTACCTCGTTCCGAAGAACGCTCAGGATTTGCTTCTCAAACATCATGTGTTCATCCCTCCGCGAACCATTATACCAAAGAAACGGGCGCTTGCCCATGCTTCCCGCGCGGATTTATGTTAAAAATCTCGCGGATTTCAAAAGTTTTTCCGCGCGCGGCCCATGCGCCGCGCCCAAAACGCGCCGCCGCCCGGCCGGGCGCGCGCCCTGCCGGACGGCAGAGAAGAAAACGGGAAAAATGATTGCGAATGAAGGTCAGTCCTTGTGGATGGTCAGATACCCGATCGTGCCCGGACCGCAGTGGCTGGAGATGGTCGCGCCTGCGCGCTCGACGAGCACCTCGTCAAAGTAGTGGAGCGCGCGGATCTCCTCCGCCAGGCGCTCGCCGTGCTCCGGCGTCAGGGTGTGGGTGACGAAGATGCGGCCCGGCTCGATGCGGTCGAGCTGGTCGATCACCACGCGCTGCTTGTAGAGCTGGATGCAGTGGTCGAGCTTGCCGCGGAACTTTTCGCCCGCGATCATCGCGCCGTCCACCATGTTGATCTGCGGGTGCAGCTTGAGCACGGACCCCGCAAGGTAGGCGATGGACGAACAGCGCCCGCCCATGTGCAGGTACTGCAGGGTGTCGACGACAAAGTGCGTCGAGAGCTTTGGCACCGTGCGGAGCATGTCCTCCTCGACCTCCTGCGCGCTTCCGCCCTGGCGCAGGATCTCCGCGCCGCGCAGCAGCAGGTGCGCCGTGCCCGAGGAGAGCTGCTTGGAGTCCACGATGTGGACGCGCGCCGGGTCGTACCCCGCCTCCCCCAGGCCGTCCCGCGCGAGCAGCGCGTTCTGGAAGGTCGAGGAGAGCTTGGAGGACAGCCCCGTGTAGACGACTTCGTCATAGCCGGCCTCAAAGGCCTCTACAAAGGCGGCCTGGAACTCCGCCACGCTGATGGCGGCGGTCTTGGGGAGCTGCTTGTTCTCCTGCGCGTAGGCGAAGAGCTGCTCCTGCGTCACGTCCACGCCGTCCAGATGGTCTACGCCCCCGAGCATCACGTGCAGCGGCAGCGCCGTGATGTCCAGCGCCTCCCGCCGCTCCCTGGACAGGTCGCAGGTCGTATCCGTCAGGATTTTGGTGCGCATCGGATTCCTCCTTTCTTATGGATTTCTCTTGGCGTACGCTCATTATACGCCTTGTCCGGCCGTCTTGCAAGAGAGGGGGAGCGGGGCGCGCGACAAAATGTGCGGAATTTGTCATGCCGCAAGCAGGGCGCGCGGGAAGCGCCGGCGTTGTATCCCCGGGCGGGATTTGGTATACTAAGGGCAAAGGAAAGGCGGTGAGGAAACGCATGGATTTTTCGGACATGCGAGCCTATTTTGAGGCGGGAAGGACGCTGGACCCCGCCGCGCGGATCGAATCCCTGCGCGCGCTGGAGGCGGCGATCCGCGCCTCCGAAGGGGAGATCTGCCAGGCGCTCCAGGCGGACCTGGGCAAGGCCCCGCTGGAGGCCTATATGACGGAGATCGGCATGGTCCTGGAGGAGCTGCGCTACCAGATCCGGCACGTGCGCGCCTTTTCGCGGCCGCGGCGCGTGCGCACGCCCCTGATGCACTTCCCCGCGGTTTCGCGCGTCTACCCGGAGCCCTACGGCCTGGTGCTGGTCATGGCCCCGTGGAACTATCCCTTTCAGCTCTCCCTGGAGCCGCTCATCGGCGCGCTGGCCGCGGGCAACTGCGCGGTGCTCAAGCCCTCCAATCACGCGCCGGAGACGGCGCGGGTGCTGGAGGAGATCTTGCGAAAGGCCCTGCCGCCGGAGCTAGTGCGCGTGGTGCAGGGCGGCCGGGCGGAGAACGCCGCGCTGCTGGACGAGCGGTTTGACTTCATCTTCTTCACCGGGGGCAGGACCGTGGGGAGCCTGGTGCTGGAAAAGGCGGCGCGGCACCTGACGCCCGTGGCGCTGGAGCTGGGGGGAAAGAGCCCGGCCCTGGTGCTGGAGGACGCGGACATCGGCCTTGCGGCGCGGCGCATCGCCTTTGGCAA
>CALWKN010000200.1 GCA_944381265.1 uncultured Clostridia bacterium | reverse complement strand
CGGAAAATCGCGGCGTCCGGGCTCACTTGGGCATCTCGACGTCGAGCACGCAGAGGTAGTCCTGGACGTTCACATACGCCTCCTCCCCGCCGCCGCGGTAGCCGCAGTACGGACGGAAGACGGCGCGAAAGCGCGTCGGCGTCAGGAACTCGAGCTCGTAGCCGCCGGGCGCGCCAAAGGAAAAGCCGTCCGCCTCCATGGCCTCCAGCGCGCCGTTCAGCGCGGCGTAGACCTCGCCCGCCTCATAGGCGAGCACCGGCTCCTCTCCGGCGCGGACGAAGTAGACCGGCGCGTCGTAGTGGCCGCCGTAGAACTCAAACTCCTCCAGGTAGGTGTCGGTGATGTACAGGAGGCCGTCCGCCGTGCGGCCGATGCTGTCCTGGCCAAAGGGCAGCTGCAGGCGCCAGCGCTCGCCGCCGTCCGGCGCGCCGCCCGCGAGTATATGGTCTATGGAGAGATCTTCCCGGGAGACGCTCCCGACCTGCCAAATCGCCGTCTCCCGGCCGATATAGCGGAGCCCCCCGTCCAGCAGAGCCTCCCCGACGTCCAGCACGGCGTTTGCGCGCAGGTCCACCAGGAAACTCTCCCCGTCCGCTCCCTCCATCCAGCAGATGTCCTCCGACGTAACACTGTCCATGCGGCCCTCCGGGGCGACGCAGTGCTGCGCCCGCATTTCGCCCGTGGGCGAGACGGTGCACAGCAGGTCCACCGTCTCGCCAAACTCCTCCGCCGCAAAGCCCGCCGCGCGCGCCGTCCCCTCCTCCACCTCGGCCAAGGGCCAGCCCGTCAGCAGGAAGCGCCAGCCGCCGTCCGCCCGGGGCGCGCTCTGCCGGACCGCGCAGCCGCCGTACCGCCCTTCCGGCAGGTAGAAGCAGCCGGTGCGGCGCAGGCTCTCGTCATAAGCGGCGTAAAACGCGCCGTGCTCGCAGGGGTAGACGGCGGCAAAGCGCGCCCCGGCGCTGTAGAGGCGGACCGCCTCGCTCCGGCTGTCGCGCACGCCCGTCTCTTCGCCCATGGCGGCGCGCTCCTCCGCCTCGTTGAGGTACAGGCCGCCAAAGCGCGCCATGGCCTCCGCCCCGGTCGGCCCGCGCAAGGGGACGCCCGGGCCCTTGCCGGGATCCGGGCTGGGCGCGGGGCTGGACGCAGGGCTGGGCTCGGGGCTGGGCTCGGGCAGGAGGTCCGAGTCGGAGGGGATGAGGACGGTGTAGGCGGGCAGGGGCTCCGGCGTCGGCAGGGGCACGCCCAGCTTGTCCCGCGGCGTGCAGGCGCAAAGCATGAGCAGCAGGGCCGCAAGGCCCAGTGCGCGACCTTTCATGGGCGGACGACCTTCTTTCTTCAGGTGAGCTCGACCTCAAGGACGCAGACGTAGTCGTGCACGTCGATGTACTCGCCGTCGCGGCCGAACACGTCATTCTCCCCCCTGTAGCGTATGCAGGGGCTGAGTACGGCCTCAAAGCGCGTTGGGCTGAGGAAGCGGACGCTGTAGCCGTTGTAGCAGGTGATCTCGTAGTTCTCCCGCTCAAAGGCCCCCAGCGCCTCGTTCAGTGCGGGGTAGATCCGGCCCTGCGCAAAGCCGAGCGTCGGCGCTTCCGTGCCGGAAAAGAAGTAGACCGCGCCGTCCGGGTGGTCGCCGAGCAGGTCCGCGCCCTGCTCGATGCATACGTCCGTGATGAAGCCGCCGCCCTGCTGGAGGCGCCCCACCTGGCCCTCGCCGCGGCGCACCGCCTGGCGCCAGAGCGTCTCGCCGCCCGGGGCGCGGGCCGCCAGTGTCTCCTCGGCGCGGTACTCCCCGCCGCTCATCTCCCCCTCCACATAGACCACGATGTCGTCGTCCAGGTAGCGGACGGCGTCGGGCGGTATGTCGCCCAGATCGAGCACCTCGTTCGTGCGGCGGTCCAGCCAGAAGGCCGTCTCCTTCCGCTCGTCCGCGTAGAGGCAGAGGTAGTTCTCCGTGAGGGCGCAGGCGCGGTCCGTCGGCAGGAGCAGCTCGCGCGTGCGCAGCGTGCCGTTGCCGGAGACGGTGCACAGCACGTCCACCTTCTCGCCGAAGTCCTCCTGGGCAAACCCGGCAGCGAAAGGCAGGTCGCCCACGTCCTCGTAGTCCACGCCGCGGGCGACCAGGCTCCAGCCGCCGTCCAGATCGGCGCAGGAGAGCGTGATGTCCGGCCCCACGACGCGGGAGCCGTCCGGATAGGGCGCGTAGAAAAAGCTCTCGCGGCGCAGGTCCTCGTCGTAACGGGCGTAGAACTCGCCGTCCATGCACGGGTAGGTGGCGGCAAAGCCGTCGCCCACGCGCCACAGATCGACGACGCTGCGCGCGTCCGCGCGCGCGTCACGCACGTTCCAGGCCGCGCGCATGGCGGCGATCTCGTCCTGCTCGTTGAGGAAATGCCCCTCCAGCGCCTGCATCGCCTCCCGCGGCGTGGGCACGTGCGGCAGGTCCGCCCCGGCCCCGTCCCCCGCCGCCTGGACGGATCCCGACTCCGCCGCCGCGCCCGGCTCAGCCAGGGAGGCCGACTCGACCTGGGCGGCCGACCCGGTCTGGGGGGCCGAATCGGCAGCGACGAGCTCGGCGGACATACAGGCCGGGAGCGCCGCCAACGCCGTCAAACACAGCAGCGCGATAACGCCGCGTTTCCAACTTGCGCGCATAAGGGGTTCCTCCTCTTCCTCGCCACGTTCCCATCTTGTCCTGCCTTAACTCTAGCACCGCGAGATTTCCATATTGTCTCACAGATGTATCCAAGTTGTAACAACCGCCCGCCTCCGCGCCCCTCCCTCCTCTCTATTGTACCGAACCGCCCGCCCCCGCGCAACCGAAACCCCCTTTTTTCCGGTTCCCTGCCGGTTTTCGACAGCTTCGCTCCGTGCGGTCAAGCTGGAGCCATGTCCGAAAGCGGACGCTCAGCGCCGGTATGGAAACCGCAAAGCTGCGTTCCAGCGTTTCAGATCGTCCGTATGCTTACGATCCTCCATGGATGTATTCTGCGTAAAGAGGGCGCGCTCGTCCATCTCCCGCCTTGCCGCAAAGAAATCAAACCTTACCATGCAGCGCAAAGTTTAAAGACATTCATCGATCAAAACGCATATTGACGACGTTATATACAGCATTCCATTCGCGTTTCTCCTATATCCAGAGAGGAAGC
>CALWKN010000199.1 GCA_944381265.1 uncultured Clostridia bacterium | reverse complement strand
CCGGCTCCTACATGCCCGTCTTTACCGTGGGCAGCGGCCTGGCAAAGTCGCTCTCCTGCGCCTTTTCCGTGCCCGCCTTCCGCTGCAGCCACCAGGCGGGCCACATCGCCGCCGCGCGCATCGATTCCGGATTGCCGGACGGGCCGCACCTGGCGCTGCACCTCTCCGGCGGCACCACGGAGCTGCTCCTGTGCGGCGAGGACGGCGGCGTAAAGCTCCTGGGCGGCTCGGACGACCTGCACGCCGGGCAGTTCGTCGACCGCGTCGGCGTGCGCTTGGGACTGCCCTTTCCCGCCGGACCGGCGCTGGAGCGCCTGAGCGAGGGCGCGGCGCCGCGCTCTTTGGTCGTTGCCACCTGCCGCGGCCTGCACTGCTCCTTTTCCGGCGCCGAGGCCCAGGTGCTGCGCTTGATCGACAGCGGCGAGCACGCCCCGGAGCAGATCGCCGCCGAGGTCTACTCGTGCCTTGCCCGCACCATCGAAAAGCTGCTGACAAACGCCGCCCGGGAGACGGGGCTGCAAAATGTGCTCCTTGCCGGGGGCGTGGCCTCGTCCCGCCGCTTCCGGGAGCTGCTGCTCCAGCGCCTGCGCCGCGCGGAAAGCCCGGCGCGCCCCTTCTTCGCCCGAGCGGAGTACGCCGGCGACAACGCCGTGGGCGCGGCGCTGCTGGGCCTTAGACAATACACACGGCAAATACAGAAATCTTAGGGAGGAATCGCTTATGACCGCCGCCATCATCGATGGAAAGAGCATCGCCCTGCGCGTGCGCGAGGGCCTAGCCCCCAGAGTGGAAGCGCTCAAGGCGCGGGGCGTCACCCCGGGCCTTACGGTCGTGCTGGTGGGGGAGGACCCCGCCTCCACCATCTATGTGCGCAACAAGGAGCGCGCCTGCAAAAAGCTCGGCATGAACGGCACCGTGCTTCGCCTGCCGGAAACCACCACGCAGGAAGAGCTGCTTTCCACCGTGCAGCGCCTGAACGCGGACCCCGCCGTCCACGGCATACTCGTGCAGCTGCCGCTGCCGCCGCATCTGGACGAGCGCGCCGTCATCCGCGCCATCGACCCGGACAAGGACGTCGACGGCTTCCACCCCATCAACGCCGGGCGCCTGCTGATCGGCGAGCCGGGCTTTGTGCCCTGCACGCCCAAGGGGGTCATGCGCCTGCTGGAGATCGAGGGCGTGCCCCTCTCCGGCAAGCGCGCGGTGGTCGTGGGCCGCTCCAACATCGTGGGCAAGCCCATGGCGCTGCTGCTCCTGCAGCAGAACTGCACCGTCACCATCGCCCATTCCCGCACGCAGGACCTCGCCTCCGTCACCCGCCAGGCGGACATACTGGTCGTGGCCGTGGGCCGTCCCGGCATGATCACCGGGGACATGATCAAGCCCGGCGCCGTGGTGCTGGACGTGGGCATCAACCGCGTGGACGGCAAGGTCGTGGGCGATGTGGACTTTGACAGCGCCGCGCATGTGGCCTCGCGCATCACGCCCGTGCCCGGCGGCGTTGGCGCCATGACCATCGCCATGCTGATGGAAAACGCCGTGGAGGCGGCGGAGCATGCCGCAGACTGACCGCCTGACGCTGAGCGTCTCGCAGCTCAACGGCTATGTGCGCTCGCTGCTGCAGCAGGACGTGCTCCTGCGCTCGCTCTGCCTGCGCGGGGAGATCTCCGGCTTTAAGCGCCACGTCTCCGGCCACCTCTATTTTTCCCTCAAGGACGAGGGCGGGCTCATACGCTGCGTGATGTTCCGGCAAAACGCCCAGCGCCTGTCCTTTGCCCCGCGCGACGGCCAGCGCGTGCTGCTCAGCGGCTCTGTCTCCCTGTACGAGGCGCAGGGCCAGTACCAGTTCTACGGCGAGAGCATGGAGCGCGACGGCGTGGGCGAGCTTTGGCAGCGCTTTGAGCGCGACAAGGCCCGCTTTGCCGCCGAGGGCCTCTTTGCCCCGGAGAAAAAGCGCCCCCTGCCCGCCGCCCCGTCGCGCATAGGCGTGGCCACCTCCGCCTCCGGCGCGGCGATCCGCGACATCGTGCGCGTGGCGCAGCGCCGCAGCCCCGCCGTGGACATACTGCTCTGCCCCTGCCGCGTGCAGGGCGAGGGCGCGGCCGATTCCATCGCCCGGGCGCTCTTTGCCCTGGCAAAGCAGGACGTGCAGGCGATCATCGTCGGCCGCGGCGGCGGCTCCATGGAGGACCTTTGGGCCTTTAACGAGGAGGCCGTGGTGCGCGCCGTGGCCGCCTGCCCCGTGCCCGTGATCTCGGCCGTGGGGCATGAGACGGACTTTACGCTCTCAGACTTTGCCGCCGACGTGCGGGCCGCCACCCCCTCCAACGCCGCCGAGCTCCTCGTGCCGGACGTGCGCCAGCAGCTGCAGCGCCTGGATGACCTGCGCCAGCGCGTCCGCGCCCGCACGCTGCGCGCCCTGGCCGAGCGCGAAGGGGCGCTCAGCCGCCTTGCGGAGCGCGTGCGCCCGCAGACGGCCCTGCGCCTGCTGGACGGGAAGGAGAGCGCCCTTGCCGCCCTGCGCGCCCGCAGCATTGCCGGGGCAAAGAGCGCCTTATCCGGCAAGGAGGCGGCCTTTGGCCGCGCGCAGGCCAGGCTTCGCGCCCTCGATCCGGAATCGGTGCTGCGCCGCGGCTATGCCGCCGTGCAGAAAGACGGCGCGCCGCTTCACGACATTTCCGGGGTCGCCCCGGGCGACGAACTTGCGCTGCGCCTTTACGGCGGCAGCCTGCGGGCGCAGGTGCGCGCCGTGTTCCCGGACGCAAAGGAGGACGTGCGATGAAAAAGATGACATTTGAAAGCGGCATGGAGGAGCTCTCCGCCCTCACAAGCCGCATAGAGAGCGGAGAGCTCACGCTGGAGGAGACGCTCAAGGCCTATGAAAAGGGCTGCGCGCTGGCGGACAGGCTCGGCGCCCTGCTGCAGGAGGGCCGCGGCCGCGTGGAAAAGCTGGAGAAGGACGGCTCCCGCACCCCCTTTGCGGCGCAGGAGGCGCAGGAGGAAGAAGAGGAATGAACGCAGCCTACGAACGCTACCGCGCCCTTATCGAGGACGCCCTGCCCCGCGCCCTGCCGGAGGACGCGGGCTTTGCCGCCGCCATCACAAAGGCCGCGCGCTACTCGCTCCTTGCCGGGGGCAAGCGCCTGCGCCCGGTGCTGGTGCTGGCCGCGGCGCAGGCCTGCGGCGGCGATCTGGACGAGGCCCTGCCCGCCGCCTGCGCTTTTGAGATGGTGCACACCTACTCCCTGATCCACGACGACCTGCCCGCCATGGACGACGACGTGCTGCGCCGCGGCCGCCCCACCAACCACGTGGTCTACGGCGAGGCGATGGCGATACTGGCCGGCGACGCGCTGCTGACGCACGCCTTTGCCCACATGTCGCGCGCCGCGCTCGCCTATCCCGAGCACGCGGCGCGGCACCTGCGCGCCCTGCTGCGCCTTGGCCAGGCCGCGGGGCTCACGGGCATGGTCGCGGGGCAGGCGCTGGACGTGCTGTGCGAAAAGCAGGGCGCGGACCCCGCCCGCGCCGAGGACCAGCTCCGCTTCATCCACGAGAACAAGACCGCCGCCATGATCCGCGGCGCGCTGCTCTGCGGCGCGGAGATCGCGGGGGCGCCGCAGGCGCGCCTTGCCGCCCTTTCCGCCTACGGCACGGCGCTTGGCCTTGCCTTCCAGGTCGCCGACGACATACTGGACGAGACGGCCACCACCGAGCAGATGGGCAAGACCGTGGGCAAGGATGAAAGGGAGGGCAAGCTCACCTTCGTCGCCCTCTACGGCCTGGACGGCGCGAAAAAGCGCCTGCAGTCCCTCACCGAGGAAGCGGTGCAGGCCGTGGGGAGCGCGGACGCGGACGGCTTTTTTGCCGGCCTTGCCCGCGAGCTCCTTGTGCGGCGCAACTAAAGAGAGGAGGGCCGGCCCGTGACCAACAACATACTGCTCGTCTTTCAGAACCCCTGCCTGATGCCCGCGGTCGTGGGCTGGGTCGGGTCGCAGATCATCAAGGTGCTGCTGAACCTGCTGCTGCTGCGCCGCCTGGACGTGACGCGCTTTGTCGGCGCGGGCGGCATGCCCTCGGCGCACTCGGCCTTCGTCACGGCGCTTGCCGCCTCGATGGGCCTCAACTACGGCTTTGACAGCGCCTATTTTGCCATCGCCGCCGCCCTTGCCATCGTCGTGATGTACGACGCCGCCGGCGTGCGCCGCGCCGCCGGCAAGCAGGCCGCCAAGATCAACAAGATCATCAAGCACCTGATGGACAAGAGCTCCGGCTACCAGGACACGGAAAAACAGCTGCGCGAACTGCTCGGCCACACGCCCTTGGAGGTCGTGGCCGGGGCGCTGCTGGGCATCATCATCGCCATACTCTGGGTATTGTGACGGGCGCCCGCCCGCCCGTCCGCCCGCGCGGGGGGCGGCGTTTTTTTGCCCGCGGCATACATGAATAGGGGAGAGGGCTTTCGCTTTATGTCGATATTGCAACAGATCCAGGCCGGCGCGGACATCCGGCGGTTCTCCCTGCCGGAGCTGGAACAGCTCTGCCAGGAGATCCGCTGGGCGATCCTCCGCGTGGTGGCCCGCAACGGCGGCCACCTCTCCAGCAACCGTGGCGCGGTGGAGCTCACCGTGGCGCTGCACTACGTCTATCGTCTGCCGGAGGACAAGCTCCTCTTTGACGTGGGCCACCAGTGCTACGCCCACAAGCTCCTCACCGGGCGGCTCGACGTCTTTTCCACGCTCCGCCGCTGGGGGGGCCTAAGCGGCTTCCCCCGCCGGGAGGAGAGCGCCTGCGACGCCTTTAATGCCGGCCACAGCGGCACGGCGGTCTCCGCCGCCCTGGGCTTTGCCCGCGCCTCGCGCCTTTTGCACAGGGACGCCCACTGCGCCGCCCTGATCGGCGACGGCGCGTTCATGGACGGCCCCAACATCGAGGCCTTCAACGACGCCGGGCGCTCCGAGCTGCCGCTGGTCGTGGTGCTCAACGACAACACCATGTCCATCTCCAAGAACGTCGGCGCGCTCTCCGAGTACCTGAACCGCCTGCGCTCCAACCGCGGCTACTGGCGCTTCAAGAGCCGCACCGCCGAGTTCCTAAAGCGCATCCCCGGCGTCGGCCCGTCCCTGCACGACGCGGTCTACACCGCGAAAAACGCGGTAAAGTCCCTGCTCGTCCACGGCCAGTTCTTCGAGAGCCTGGGCTTTACGTATCTTGGCCCGATCGACGGCCACAACCTCTCTTTGCTCATCCGCAATCTCACCCGCGCCCGCAACCTCGGCCGCCCGGTGCTGGTCCACTGCGTCACGCAGAAGGGCTACGGCTACAAGCCCGCGGAGGAGAAGCCCGACAAGTACCACGGCGTCGCCCCCTATTTCGTCGAGCGCGAGCCCGCCGCCCCCGGCTGCGACGCCTGCGC
>CALWKN010000198.1 GCA_944381265.1 uncultured Clostridia bacterium | reverse complement strand
TGTCTTTGCGGAGCCATGAATTGCGCCTTTCTCTGTCGGTAGGGGCAGAAGATCGTCAGAGGAAGTTCTCGACGACGTAGAGCGTGCGGCTCTCCTCGTCGAGGAAGAGGAGGAGCTCGGAGAGATCCTCCTGGGAGTCATAGGCGGAGACGCAGGCCTCGTAGGGGATGCGCCATTCCGACGGGATGTCCGAGAGCTGGGCGAGGAAGTCCTCCGCCGCGGAGACGACGCCGTCGGCGAAGTGGGTGGGGCCGGCGGCCTCGCCCCAGGCGGCGTCCGGCCGGGCCGCGCCCTCTTCGTAGGAGAAGATGTGGTAGCGGATGCCGTCGCCGTGGAAGCTGGCGCCCGAGTCTGTGGCGTAGATCTCGCTGTAGCTCTCCGGCAGTGCGAGGCCCCAGTTGGCCTCCAGCGTCGAGGCGTAGGAGCCGGAGCAGGCGGAAAGCAGCAAAGGCAGAAGAAGCAGCAGGAGCAGCGCGCAGCGGCGCATGGGAGATCCCTCCTTTTTACATGGATGCGCGGGGCTCAGGGCAGCCAGGTCTTGTCCGTCCGATAGGGTTCGGTCAGGGCGAGGAGATGCTGGCGCTGCTCCGGCGTCAGGCGGAAGTAGACGGTCTGCACCGAGTAGCCGTACCCGGCGCTGTAGTCCTCGGCGAGGAAGTAGGACAGGCAGAGCACAGATTCGTCCAGGGACGTGATCTTTGCGTCGCAGTCCAGCAGCAGCTCAAGGAGCTCCAGCGCGTCGGCGCGGACCGCGTCGCCGGCGCTAAAGTCCATCTGCACCGAGAGGGCGCGGCGGGGCTGGCCGGGGTCGTAGAGGCAGAAGTCGGCGTTTATGAGGAGACTGGATTCCGACTCGGGGTCGTACACCGCCGCTTCCTCGCCGCTAAAGCCCTCCACCGCCTCGCCGCGCAGCAGCGCCTCGATCTCCGACAGCGCGAACTGCGGCGTCTCCCTGTCGGGCAGGCTTCCGGCGGTGGCGCCGCTCTCCTCGTTGATGCGCTGCATGGCGCGCAGCAGCATCTGCGGCGTCTTTTCCGTGATGGCGTAGGTGGCGTAGTAGCTGCGGCCGTCCTCCACGCCGGAGACGGAGAAGGTGAGGCCGCTGTCGGGCATCTCCAGGTCATCGTCCAGGCCGGTGGCGTAGATGGGCAGGCCTATTTGCAGGTCGAGCTGCTCCTCCGGCGTCAGGCTCTCGTACTCTACGCGGTAGTCCTCAAAGAAGGCGCGGTCGTCCTGCTGGTTCCAGCCGGGGCCGTCCACGGAGAGTATGGTGTCCGCAGGCGGCAGGGCCACGGCGGCGAGGAAGGCCGGGCTGTCCAGCAGCGCCGCGTGCAGGCGGTCAATGTCCGACTCGGTGAGCGTGAGGCGGCGGGTGATCGTGCCGCCGGACTTCAGGTGAAAGCGCACGCCGATGGTGAAATAGGAGCCCTCGTAGGCGATCTTGTCCGCCTCGCCGCCGGTGTAGCGGGCGACGGTCTTGTCCAGCGCCTCGGCGGCCAGGGAGACGACGTCCTCGTCGGAGAGATCGAGGGCGGCGATGCGCATTTCCGGGTAGCTGCTGAGGCTGCCGTCGTCCACGCCCAGGTTCACGGCGGCGATCTCCTCGGCCGCGGGCACGTCGCGCAGCAGGTGCTCGCCGTAGGCGTGGGCCAGCGGCGGCACGCCAAGGCCGATGAGCAGCACCGCGGGCAGCACGCACAGGGCGGGGAGCAGACTGCGCAGTTTGCGCGTGGTGATGAGCTCATAGACGAAGTAGACAGCAAGGCCCAGCACGAACAGCGGCCAGAAGACGACGGCGTCGCTGTAGCGCAGGCTCCAGTCCTCCGAGGAGAGTATCGTGCCCAGCACCAGGAACAGCGGCAGGGAGAGCGCGCAGCGGTAGACGTGCTGCAAAAGGCGGTTGGGGGCGCTGTGGCCGGCCAGCTCCGCCGGGCGCAGGCTGTGCAGCCAGGCGGCCAGGGCGGCGTAGAGCAGGCCGAGGACCGCGGTGTAGAGCGCGCCCGCGCCGTAGGTCATCATCTCCGGCAGGCTCAGGCCGCCGATGGCGCCGAAGGTGAGGAGCTTTGCGGTGGCGGCGGCGGGGAGGTTCAGGCTGAAGTTGAAGAAGGGCCCAAGCTCGTTTACGTAGAATATGGGCGCGATGCCGCTGATGATGCTGCAGGCGAGCACGCAGACAAAGCGCGGCAGGTAGAGCACGATCCCCGTCACCACAAAGGCGGAAAAGAGCGTGCCGGTGACCGTGACGCCCAGCAGCGCGCAGCCCAGCACCAGCAGGGCGCAGGCGGAAAAGTAGAAGAACTGGCTGGGCAGATAGGCGGCGTTGAAGGGGCGGCCGCAGAGCAGATAGGTGAGCGCGGCGGCAAGCAGAGAGAGCAGTATCGTGCCCACAAGGTAGCTCAGCACCGCCGCGCCGCGGCTTACGTACAGCGCAAGGCGCGTCATGGGCAGGGCGTGGTAGAAATCCGAGGCGTTGCGGCGGGTGAGGTAGCCGAAGGCGGAAAACGCCAGCGTCACCGGCGCGACAAAGACAAACAGGAAGAGCGGCGGGGCGAACTCGTCGATCTGCGGCTGCGTCGCGCTGCCCAGGGAATCCAGCAGCGCCGGCACGACGGTAAAGAGCAGGCACAGCGCAAGGTAGATGCCGCCCATGAGGCGCAGCTGGCGCAGCGTCTCCACATACAGGCCGGCGTGGAAGAAGCGGTTGTGTTTCATGTGCGCCTCCTTAGCGGATCGATTCATCAAAGGCATAGCCGAGGGACTCCATCTCATAGAGGAAGACTTCCTCCAGGGAGAGGGGGAGCACCTCCAGCAGCACGGGCGAGAGGGCGCGCAGCGTCTGCGTCACCTTGTCGCGGTCTCCGCGCACGATCAGGTTGGAGACGGAGCCGTGCTTTGTGAAGTTCAGCACGTCAAAACCGGAAAAGAGCGTGTGGTCGTAGTCGCGGTCAAAGGCGATCTGTACCTTGAAGAGCGTGGTCTTGAGGTTCTCCACCTCGCTCTCCAGCACGATGCCGCCCTTGTGCAGCAGGGCGAGCTGGTCGCAGGTGTCCTCCAGTTCGCGCAGGCTGTGCGAGGTGAGCACCGCCGTACACCCGCGCTCGGCCACCTCGGCGTAGAGCAGCTTCTTGAGCAGGTTGCGCAGTATCGGGTCAAGGCCGTCGAACGTCTCGTCCAGCAGGAAGTAGTCCGCCTGCGTCGCAAGCGCCAGGATCGTCGCCGCCTGGCGGCGCATGCCCTTGGAAAAGGTGTTGAGATTGGCCTTTTCGTCCAGGTGGAAGGCGGAGAGCAGCTCGCTGTAGCGCGCGCGGGAAAAGCGCGGGCAGAGCAGGGCGTAGGCGTCGGCCATGCGGGAGAGGCTGCTCTGCGGCAGGAAGAAGAGCTCGTCCGGCACAAAGGCCACGCAGGCCTTGGCGGCGGGGTTCTCGTAGACGGGTGCGCCGTCGAGCAGGACCTGCCCTTCGTCCGGGCGGTAGATGCCGGCAAGCAGGCGCAGCAGCGTGGACTTGCCCGCGCCATTGGCCCCCACCAGGCCGTAGACGCAGCCGGCGGGAATGGCGCAGTTTAGGTGGGAGAGCGCGGCAAAGTCGCCAAAGCGCTTGGTGAGGTCGGTTACCTGTATCATGGCGTACCTCCTTGCGGGGCTTCGTTGTAGGCGCGCTTTACCGCGTCGAGTATGTCGGACAGGGGGATCTGGGTCTGGGCGAGCTTGCGCGTCGCTTCCGCGATGTCGGCAAGCAGCGCCTGGCGTCCGGCGCGCAGCTTCTCCGGCGCGTCGGCGGCGATGAAGCGCCCGCTGCCCGGCACGCTGTAGCACAGGCCGCGGCGCTCCAGCTCGGCATAGGCCTTCTGCAATGTGTTGGGGTTGACGGAGAGCTCTACCGAGAGGCTGCGCACCGAGGGCAAAAGGCTCTCCGGCGCAAGGTCCCCCAGGGCGATGTGCATCTCCACCTGCGCGATGATCTGCTCGTAGATCGGCACGCGCGAGTATTTATCGACGGCGAACATGGCCTCCCTCCTTTCCAAGCGTACTATTACGACTAGTACAGTTCAAGCATAGCACGCCCCGCCGCATCTGTCAAGGGGGCGAGGACGTCTTGGCAAAGAAAACGCGGGTTTTGGACGCGGTTTTGCGGGGTTTGGACAGAACCTTGTTGTATTCTCCAAAGACGTGTGCTACAATCAAGTCCAACATCGAGGAAAAGAGGGGGCAGAGCCGGGCATGAGGAAGTGGATATGGGGTGCGATGGCGGCTGCCGCGGCGCTGTACCCGCACAGGGCGCTGGCGGCGGGGGAGATCCTGCCGATGCGCCAGGCGCTGGAGGGCGCGGAGCGCACGGGCGCCTATTGGACGCTGGGCGTGTGCACGGCGCTGTTCTTTGCGCTGCTCTTCATCTGGGCGGTGCGGCTCAAGCGCTCGAACCGCCAGGCGGCCGGGGCGCGGCGCAAGTAACTTCGGGGCGCGCAAAAAGACGGGCCGGACGTGTTCCGGCCCGTCGCAGACTGTCGAAAAAGTAGGGCTGTTCGCTTGGGGATGCATGAAGGGGCCACAGCCCCTTCATCTTCAATCCGCAGCGGCGGCGTGTACGCTGCGAGGAACGGTTCCGTAGGAACCGTTTCCGGTATCCGGCGCGTTGTGCGCGCAGCGCGCGGCGCGCCGGATGTCACTCGAAAAAATGCAAACCTGCATTTTTTCGAAGCGTGTCGACTTTGTCGACACGCTCAGACACTGCCCGGGACAAACCCCCGGGCAGTGTCTTTTTGCCGGAAAACGGGCCGCGCTTTAGGACAGACCCAGCCATTGCTCACGCAGGGAGGGCGGCTGGTAGGGCGCGACCGTTACGCCCGTTTCCCCAAAGACCGCCGAGACGGCGCCGTCCTCGTCCGTGCGCCAGACCTTCGCGCCCGCCGCCTCCAGACGCGAGAGCACGCCAGAGTCCGGGAAGCCGTAGCGGTTGGGCGTGCCCAGCGAGAGCACCGCGTGCTGCGGCCGCACTTGGCTGAGCATCCGCGCCGTCGTGCCGGTGCCGCTGCCGTGGTGCGCGACCTTCAAAATGTCGCTGCGCGGCAGGCCGAGGCGCGCCTCCGTCTCCGCCGTGATATCCGCCGCAAACAGCGCGCTGCCGCCGCCCGCCTCCACGCGCAGCACCAGGGAATCCGCGTTCTCCTCCCCGCCGCGCATGACCTCGGGCCAGAACACCGTCAGGGAAAAGGCGCCCAGCTGCAGTTCGTCCCCGCGCCGCAGCGTGCGCACCTCGACGCCGCGCGCCTGCGCCAGATCCAGCGCCTCGCCGAGCGCGTCATGCGACAGGCCCAGCGGCAGATAGAGCGTTTTGACCGGCACGCTCTCCAGTACATGCGCAAGACCGCCGGCGTGGTCCGCGTCCGCGTGCGTCACGATCACCGCCTCCAGGGACGCGCCCTCTGCCTGCAGCGCCCGCACGGCCTGGCTGCCCGACCAGCCGGTGTCCAGCAGCGCGTTCCCCTCCTCGGAGAGGAGCAGCGCGCTGTCCGCCGTGCCCACGGAGAGAAAGAGGATCTCCGGCTCCTTTTGCCGCAGCGCCGTCGGCAGCCACAGTAGCAGCGACGCCGCCGTCGCCAGCAGCACCGCGCCCGTCACCGCCCGGCGGGCAAGGGGCCGCAGCTCTTCCATGTGGCGCGAAGCGAGCGACAGCAGGCCGAGGAAGCACAGCAGGCAGAGGATCGGCGGCGAAGCGAGGGACACCTGCGCAAAGGGCAGGTCCGCCACCGCCCGGCAGCACAGGAGCAGCACCTGCAAGAGCAGCCGCAGCGCGAAGACCGGCACCGCGGCAAGGGCCGGGTGGATCAGGTGCAGCAGCAGCGCGGGCAGGCCCAGGACCGTGATCGCCGCCGAAAGGGGCACGGCCAGGAGGTTGGTAAGGAGCGAGAGCGTCGGCAGCGTGTGAAAGACGAAGACCTCCGTCGGCAGTACGCCCAGCTGCGCGCAGGTGGTGACGACCACCGACTCGCGCAGGAACTTGACCGGCAGAACATTCCGCAGCAGCGCCTCCAGCCGCGGGGAGAGCAGAAGTATCCCCAGCACCGCGCCGGCCGACATCTGGAACCCGGCGCGCATCACCTCCATCGGCCGCAGCAGCAGCGTCAGGATCACCGCCGCGGCCAGCGCGCTGAGGCCGTCCGTCCGGCGGCCAAAGTGCCCGGCCAGCAGATTGATGGCCAGCAGGATCACCGCGCGCCAGACGGAAAACGCCGACTCCACCAGCCCCGCGTACAGGCCCAGCATCGCGAACATGCACAGCATCTGCGGCCAGGAGTTTTTGCGCATCCAGCGCAGGCACAGCGCCAGAGCGCCCATCACGAACCCCACGTGCAGGCCGGAGACCGCCAGAAGATGCGCCGTGCCGCTGCGGCGAAACGCCTCTTCCGTTTCCTCGTCCAGCGCGTCGTCCGCGCCGAAGAGCAGCGCCGCCAGCACCTGCGCCTCCTCCTCGTACCCCGGGAGCATCTCCTGGATCTCCGCCGCGAGCCGGGTCCGCGCCCGCGCAAACAGGTCCGGCCAGCGCGCGTCTTCGTGCGACAGGATCTCGCCCTCCGCGTTGTAGACGACGCCATCGGTGAACAGGCGCGTGCGCTCGTCCCAGGCGCCCGGATTCGCCGGCGCCTGCAGCGGCAGCAGCCGCACTTCCGCCCGCACGCGGCTGCCCGCCTCCAGCGGGTAGGGGTAGACCGTCTCCGCCGTGAACCACACGTTCCCCGGCAGCGCTTCCGTCCCCTCGCGTCCGGAAAAGCGCACGTCGCGCAGAAGGTAGCGCTCGGACGAAATGTCCGCCTCCGCCACGACGCCGGTCAGCGTGCCCGCGCGCTCGTCCCGCGGCAGCGTCTCCAGGCGGTAGAGGCTGTAGGCGCAGCTCAGGGCGCACAGAAGCAGGGCCAGCCACACCAGCGGCCGCCCGGGCAGGCGCAGGGCGTGTGCAGCGCGCATGAACGCTCCCCCCTCCTTGCCTTCGGCACTTTTCCCCAGTATAGGATAAATTTCCCCGGGCGGCAAGCCCCGCCTTATTGGGGAGCGCAAAACAGGGACGCGCCCAGCGCAAGGGCGCGTCCCTGTTCGCCGCCCTAAGGCGGTCATCAGCTCATCAGCGTCAGTTCTTCCGCGCATTCCACCACGCGGCGCAGCACGATCTCCACCTGCTCGTCGGTGAGCAGGAAGAGGTTGATGTAGATGCCGTTCTCGCAGTCCTCGTTGGCGGTGCGGCGCACGAGTATGGCCGGATCGCCCTGCGCCAGCAGGTCCACCAGCGCCTCGGCCGAGTAGGCGCCGAGGATCTCCAGCACCATGCAGGGGTAGTTCTGCCCCACCGGCCCGGGGTAGGCGCGGCGGCAGAGGAAGTAGCCTTCCTTCTCCATGCGGTGGCGCAGGTCGCGCAGCAGGTCCTCCACGCGCTGGATGCGCGCGGCAAAGTCGTCCCCGGCCAGGTATTCTTCCAGCGCGGCGTACAGGCCCACCACCTCTTCGCGGCCGATGTTGGCCACCGAGGCGATGCTGTGCTTGGGCGGGGCGATGGAGAGCACCGCGTCCGTCAGCCACTTCTTGCCCACGATGAAGCCGCTGCTGGCCGGGCCGCAGAGCGCGCGCCCGCCGGCAAAGACCGCCGCCTCGGCGCCCGCCTGGGTGAAGCGCCACAGGCTCTCCTTGGGCGGGATCTGCGTCATGGCGTTGACCACCAGGGGCACGCCGGCGCGCTTTGCCACTTCCAGCGTCTCCTCAAAGGTCAGCGTGCCCGCCGAGCGCATCACCGCGTAAAAGATGGCGCAGGTGTTGTCGTTGATCGCCGCGCGCAGCTTTTCCTTCTGGCGCGGACCGGCGTCCACGGGCACGAGCTTGGCGCCCACCAGGCTCATCTCGCCGCCGAAGGCCTCCTGCTGCGCCTTGAGGATCAGGATCTCGCGCTTGAGGCCGTCCGTGTCCGGCAGGCCCATCATGCGGCGGTGGTCGCCGCCGGTCATCAGCGCCGCGGCGCACAGCATCATCCCCGGCGAGGTCCCGGCCACCACCGCCGCGCCCTCGTTGCGCGTCATCTCCGCGATGCGCGCGCCCACGGCGCGGTGCAGGTCCTCCATGCGCACAAAGGAGCGCGAGGCCTCTTCCATGGCGTCCAGCACGGTCTCGGACAGCAGATTGCAGCCGTAGGAGGCCAGAGGATCCACGGCGTTGATAAAGGTGCGGATGTTCAAAGCTTGATATACGCTCACGCCGTCTTCCCTCCCTTGGCGAGTTTTTCATAGCAGGCGCAGATCCCCTCGATGAGCAGCGGCACTTCCTCCGGCTCCATGTTGAGGGGGTTGATGGTGATGCCGTTGTGCCACTCCCAGTTGCCCACGACGATGCCCGGGTCCATCTCCAGCAGCGCCTCGGCAAGATCCCGCGCCGAAACGCCGCCCAGAACCTCCACGCCCAGCCAGCTGTAGGTCTGGCCGGAGGGGCCAGGGTAGAGCGTCACGCTCTTAAAGTGCTGCGTCTTGTCCAGGGACTCGGCGATCTGTTCGCGCATAAGGCGCATGCGGCGCAGGCGCTCCTCCATCGCCCCCGGCTGCAGGAAGCGCGTCAGCGCCGTGTAGACGCTGATGATCTCCTCCCGCCCCTGGCTGGCGGTGTAGGCAAGGCCCGTGCGCGGCGGCATGGCCATGCCCATCAGGTCCACCAGCGCGCGGCGGCCCACCAGTATGCCGCTCTGCTGCGCGCCGCGGATCGCCTTGCCGCCGGCGAAGATCGCCAGGTCCGCGCCGTTGTCCACGGTGTAATGCCAAAGATTCTCCTTCGGCGGCAGCTGGCCCGAGGCCTGCACCACCATGAACAGATCGTGCTTGTGCGCAAGCAGCGTCAGCTTCCGCAGCGGCGGGCACTTCATGGACAGCACCTGCGTGTCGCAGTAGACGATGGCGCAGGTGCGCGGGGTGATGGCCCGCTCGATGTCCGCGGCCGTGACGTGCTGGCCAAAGCCCACGTCGATCACCTTGCCGCCCGCCGCCTTGATGGCGTAGCCGACGCTGGTCTTGCGCTCCCGGAGGAGGATGAACTCGTTGCGCAGGTCGGACGCGTCCGGCAGCATGGCAAAGAGCTCCGGCTCCGGATGGCGCACCATGCACACGGCGCTGGCCAGCAGCATGCCCGCCGCCGTGCCCGAGACCACATAGGCCGCTTCATTGCCGGTGAGGCGGGCGATCTCGCGCCCCACCGCCTTTTGCAGGTCGCCTATGGGCACGTATTTGGAGGCCGCGTCGCGCATGGCGGCGAGCGTCTCCGGCTCCATGCGCGAAGACCCGTAGGCGGACACCGCGTCCCAGGCGTTGATATAGGTCTTGACTTTGAGCCGCTGATAGATGTCCATCGGCTCACCTCCTTCTCTCTCCATGTTTTAGCATACCAAACCATGCCGCATTTGTCAATCAACCCCGGAAACTTCCCCGATTTTTTCGAATTCCTTCCGCAGTTTTCCTCGAATGCAAAGATTTTGTTGATTTTTCGCCGCGAGAATCTTTTTGCTTTGTAAAGGCTTTCACGCGCGCGGGCGCAAAGAAGAGCGGGAAAGAAAAGACAAAGCCGCCCCTGCCGAAAACACAGGGGCGGCAAAGCGCGCTTTTTTTAGTCTTCCATGGGCACATTTTCCAGCGTCGCGAAGGTGTAGCCCAGGCTCTCCAGGTAGTCGATGGCTGCGGGCAGCATCTCCACCGTGGCCTTCTTGCTGTTGGTGTCGTGCATGAGCACGATGATGTCGCGGCCGCGGTTGGCCTGCACATCCACCGTCTCCACAAAGCGCTCGTAGAGGTCTTCCGCGCTCTTGCCGGACGCGCCGCTCTCGGCGTCGCCGTTGAGCGCGTTCCAGTCAAAGTAGCGGTAGCCCGCCGCGCGCACGTCGTCGCGGTAGTCGCGGCAGCGCCGGTTCGTCGAGCCGTAGGGGAAGCGGATCAGGTCGTCCGGCCGGTAGTCCTCCCCCAGGATCTCGTGGATCGTCTCCCGGCAGGCGGCAAGGTCGGCAAGGAACGCCTCCGCGCTCTTGTAGATCTCGTCCGTCTCATGCGTCATGGAATGGTTGGCCACGATCGACCCCTGCGCCGCGATGGCGCGCACGTCGTCCGGCCGCTCCGCCGCCTTCTCGCCCACGAGGAAGAACGTCGCGTGGACGCCCTTTTCGTTCAAGATGGCGAGGATCTCCTGCGTATTCTTCGAAGGCCCGTCGTCAAACGTCAGGTAGACGTACTTCTGCCCCTCGCTTCGGTCCGGCTCGGCAAGGACCTGCGCCGGCGTGGGGGAGGGGGTCACGGGTTCCGGCGTCGCGGGTTCCGGCGTGGGCGTGGCGGGAACCGGGGTGGGCGTCGGCGTCGCGGGCGCGGCGGTGGGCACGGGCTTGAGCGTCACCACCGCCTCCGCCTCCCGCCCCTCGTTGGGCCGCCGCACCAGCAGGTCGCCCTGCGCGCGCACGTGCGGCGCGGCGCAGCCCGTCAGCAGGAGCAGCAGGAGCGGCAATATGAGAAGCAAATTTCTGCGCATTGTTCTCCATCCTTCCCTATTCTTCTACAAGTATACCGCAAAAACCCCGCAGCTGCCGCAATTGCGGCGCAGAGATGCGAGAATTTACAAACATTTAACCTGCCTCAAGCCTTGTCCTTCCCCGGTTGACAAACCGGGCCGTCCGCGCTATCCTGTATAGGCGAAAAATCATTCCAAATCAGGAGGAAAACCCCCATGAGCAAGAAGAGCAAGATCTGGCTGGCCCTGGCGGCGCTGGTGGTCGTCGCGGCCGTGCTGGTCGGCGTGTACCTGGCCGCCCGCCCGGAGACCAGCGCGGGCGAGAAGCACATCACCGTGGAGATCGTCGGCAAGGACGACGCGCGCACGGTGGAGATCGACACCGAAGAGGAGTACCTCGGCCCGGCGCTGCAGAACGAGGGCCTGATCGAGGGCACGGAGAGCGAGTTCGGCCTCTTTGTCACCACCGTGGACGGCTACACGGCCGACGACAGCGCGCAGGAGTGGTGGTGCTTTACCAAGGGCGGCGAAAGCGTCAACACCGGCGTGGACACCACGCCCATCGCCGACGGCGACGCCTTTGAGATCACGCTCACCACGGGCTATTAAGCGATGAAACTCCACGTGCGGGAGCTGGTGTTCCTGGCGCTGTGCACGGCGGTGCTGTTCGTCTCCCAGGTGGCGCTGGCCTTTCTGCCCAATATCGAGCTGGTCTCGCTCCTGGTGATCGTCTATACGCACGCCTTCCGGCGCAAGGTGCTCTACATCATCTACGCCTTTACGCTGCTGGAGGGGTTGCTCTACGGCTTTTCCACCTGGTGGCTGACCTATCTGTACGTCTGGACCGTGCTGGCGCTGCTGGCCTGGGCCTTCCGCCGCATGGAGTCGCCCCTTGGCTGGGCGATACTCAGCGGCGCCTTTGGCCTGGCCTTCGGCGCGCTGTGCGAGCTGGTGTACCTGCCCATCATCGGCTGGCGCGCTTCGGTTGCCGCCTGGGTCTCCGGCATCCCCTTTGACCTGGCGCATTGCTTTGGCAATTTCGTCGCGGCCCTGGCGCTGTACCGGCCCTTGAGCCGGCTGATGGAGCGCCTCGTCCCCCGCGCCATGTCCTGCAAATAAGACGCCCGGATCCGACAAAAAGTTACGGCGCGGCCCGTTTTTCGGGCCGCGCCGTTTTTTGCCGGGAAAGGGATCAGTAGTAATCGGCAAAGTAGCAGTTCTTGCGCACGAAGACCTGGCGCAGCGTCTCCTCGTTGCCGCGCACTTCCACATCGCGCCGCAGGGCGATGGTGTCCAGGGGCGCGTACCCCAGCGCAAGCAGCGCCAGGGTCGTAACGTCCAATGCGATGTCCGCCCGGTCCTCTGTGCGCGTCACCTCGACCGCGCCGCCGCCGAAGCGCACCGCGTAGACCCCGGTGTTCTCCGGCAGGAAAGCGTCCCGCACGCCGATGACGTAGCGCCCCGCGCTCTGCGGGTGCCGCATCAGCCGCAGAGCCTGCGGCACGTCCACGACGCGGAACATGCCGTGCGTGTCCACCTGCTGCTCCACGCGGTAGGGCTCCGGCAGCAGCAGGCGCATATCCACCTCCGGCGGGAACACCGCCTCCACAAAGCCGTACTGCGCCGAGAGCCGGTAGAGGAAGCCCAGCAGCCCGTAGAGCGCCTCCCGGCTGTCGTAGGCCAGGTCCTTGAGCACCGCGCGCCGCCCGTCGCCCACGCCCTCGGCGCGCAGGACGGCGTAGGCGCGCGCGCCCGTCTCGTCCTCCAGTATGTAGCGGTAGCGCCTGTCCTTCCAGGGGCTGCCCTCGATCCAGTCCCACTGGTTCTCCGAGCGCACGATGGCCATGTTCCGCCCGAGTATGAAGCGGCCGTAGACGTCCTTAAAGGGCTGGATGCTCTCGCCGTCCTCGTGCATGCGCACCTTGTAGGGGCAGGGGAAGATCTTCAGGTCCTCCGTGCGCACCTTCTGCTTTAGGGGCGAGCAGCACAGTTCGTAGCCGAACTTGCGGTAGTATTCGTGGGAAAACGGGTAGAGGGAGGAGAACACGAACCCCCGCAGGCGCATATCGGCGAACATGGCCCGGAAGATCTCGCGTATGCCGCCCTGCCGCCGGTATTCCGGCAGCGAGGAGACGTTGCCGATCCCGCCGGAGAGCACGATCCGCCCATCGTAGAGTATGTGGTGGATGTTGTTGATCAGGTGCGAGGTCATGCGCCCCGACTCGTCGAACGCGCCCCAGTATTCCGTGGAGCCGTCGTTCCTCTTCTGCTCCTCCTCGATCTGCTGCGGCGCCTTTTCCACGTCCATCGTGCCGACAAAGGCGATGGTGGAGATCTTCTGCGCCGCGAGAAACTCCTCCGGGGTCTGCAGCCTGCGCGCTTCCATGGTTTCCGATGCCTCCCTTTTTTCGGGCGTTTTCTTTCATGATAGCGGCCCGCGCCGCCCCTTGTCAAGATGGGAAAATTCCCCTTCCCGCATCTCCCCCCTTTGCAAATCGCGGCAGATATGCCATAATATACGCAGCCTATAAATTTCTGGAGGTGTGATTCCCATGAAACGCGTGATTTCGTCCGCGCTGGCCGTGGCGCTGGCCCTGCTGCCCGCCACCGCCTTCGCCTCGGACACCAATGTCTGGCCCTCCGTCGGCACGCCCGCCGCCAAGGAGGAGAGCACAAACGTCTGGGCCGCCGTCGGCAGCCCGGCAAAGCAGAAGGAGGAGACCAACGTCTGGGCCGCCTACGACCCGTCCGCCGCGCCCGTCTATGAGAGCGCCGCGCCCAGCACCAGCATCGACTGGACCGTGGGCGAGGACGACGGCACGCCCGGCCTTGCCACCACCGCCTCTGCCAACATCGGCAAGACCACGTCCGTCACCAATCCCGCTGGCACGCTGCCCACCTCGATCCAGGGCGTCGTCACCAGCACGGGCTACGACATGCCCTACGCCATCAAGGTGGACCTGACCAACCAGGTCATCACCATCTTCTCCGCCTCGGAGCCCGGCGTCTACAACGTCATCGAGAAGCAGTTCATCTGCTCCACCGGCACCTCTTCCGACCCCACGCCCACCGGCGTCTTCTCCCTGCCCGACACCGAGCGCCGCGCCTGGCGCTACTTTAAGACCTTTGACACCTATGTCCGCTACGCGGTGCACATCAAGGGCAACTACTTCTTCCACTCCCTGCTCTACAGCGAGCCGGATCTGAGCACGCGCAGCAACACCTCCTACCGCAACCTCGGCCGCCCCGCCTCGCACGGCTGCATCCGCATGCTCGACGAGGACATCAAGTGGATGGCGGAGAACTGCCTGGCCGATACCATGGTCTTCATCATGGACTGCCAGGAGGACGAGGCCCTCACCCAGTCCCTGTTGCCCCCCGCGCTGTAAGAGAGGCGCAGAGCAAAAAATCAGCCGGCCTTTTCGCCGTTTTGGGCGAAAGGCCGGCTGAAATTTTTTTACGGCGAGGGCGCTCAGGCTTCCACCTGGCGCGTCAGCGTGATCAGGGAGATCTGCGGCGGGTTGCAGAGGCGGAAGTTCAGCGGCGGGCCGTAAAGCGTGCCAAGGCCCGTGCTGACGTATTGGTAGGTGGCGTTCACCTCATTTAAGCCCGTCAGATAGCGATCGTCCGGGAACCAGCCGCCGCGGGGGAGCTGGTCGTTCCGCACATAGAGCGCGCCCACCACCGGCAGGCAGATCTGCCCGCCCACATGGTGCCCGGCCAGGATCAGATCCGCCTCGCGGAATATGGCGCTCGTGCTCTCGGACTGCAGCTCGGTGTCCAGGCAGGGCATGTGCGTGAGCATGACGGTCAGGTCGTTCTGCTGCCGCTGCGCCATGGCCTCGGCAAAGGTCTCGTAGCGCCCCTTGCGGTAGAGTATGGACTGCACCGTGCCGTCGCTGAGGTTTTCGTCCTGCAGCCGCGCGTCCAAGGAGGCGATGGAGCTCTCCGTGTCCAGCACCAGGGTCGAGGCGGGCATCAGCCACAGCCGCCGCTCGCCCTCGTTTAAGGGCAGGGGGACGTCCAGCAGCACCGCGCCGCGCTCCTGCGCCGCCTGCACCCAGGGCGCAAGGCCGAAGCTCCCGTCTTCGCGCACCTCCGTCACCGGCGGATCGCCCTCGCCCGTTATGTAGTAGACCGGCTTTTTCCGCGCCGCAAAGTACTCCAGCGCCTGCAGGAAGCCGGTGGCGTCGCCGTCGGAGGAGACGAGATCGCCGGTCATCACCACGATGTCGTAGGACTTGTCGCCCAGCGCCTCCTGGAGCGCCTCGCCGTCCGCGCCGAACTGCCGCCCCCGTATGTCGGAGATCTGCAGGATCGTGTAGCCGTCCATCTCCCGCGGCAGCGTGGGCATCGAGAATCGCACCTCGTCCAGCACGATGCGCGAATTGTCGTAGATCACCGCGCACACGAGAAGCACGAGCAGCAGAAACGGCATGAGTATCGTCAGCGGCGTGATCTTCCGCTTGACCTTGAAGAGTTTTTTTGTCTCGCGCGTCATCTTGATCTTCATCCCGCGCAAAGGTCTCTCACCACCCCTCTTTTTCGCTTATCTGCCATTATACCATGCGGAGGGGACAAGTTCAACCGCGCCGCGCCCCCGGTTTGACAAAGCCTTTACATCGCACGGGGCGCGCCTTGTGCTATACTGAAGTCCGATCCTAACTTGCATCGCGGAAAGGAGCGGCGCATCATGAGCACACGGCGCATCGCAGACTTTGGCTTTACCATCGGCACACTCCCGCGCGGCGCGCGCAACGCCATCAGCGACGTGCCCGGCGTCACCGTCGGGCACTGCACGATCCGGAAGGAGAACTGGCGCACCGGCGTCACCGTCGTCCTGCCCGCGCAGGACAACCTCTTTTGCAACAAGCTCGTCGGCGCCTGCCAGGTGCTCAACGGCTTTGGCAAGACGCTCGGCCTCATGCAGCTGGAGGAGCTGGGGACGATCGAAACGCCGATCGCCCTGACCAACACGCTCAACGTCGGCCTGGTGCACGACGCGCTGGTGCAGTACAGCATCGACCAGGGCGCGGCCGTGGGCGTCAAAGTGGAGTCCGTCAACCCCATCGTCTGCGAGTGCAACGACGCCGGGCTCTCCGACATCCGCCGCCGCGCCGTCGGCTACGACGAGGTGATGGAGGCCATCCGCAGCGCCGGCGCCGACTTTGCGCAGGGCTGCGTGGGCGCGGGCACGGGCACGGTCTGCCACAGCCTGAAGGGGGGCATCGGCTCCGCCTCGCGCCTGATGGAGCTGGACGGCAATACCTACGCGCTCGGCGCGCTGGTGCAGACCAACTACGGCCGCCTCTCCGACCTGCGCATCGACGGCCGCCCCGTCGGACGCCAGATCGAGGCAGGCATCCGCCAGGAGAGCGTGGACAAGGGCTCCTGCATCGTGATCATCGGCACGGACCTGCCCTTGTCCTCCCGCCAGCTGCGCCGCGTGCTGCGCCGCGCCGTCGTGGGCCTGAGCCGCGTCGGCTCCTACATCGGCCACGGCAGCGGCGAGGTGGTGGTGGGCTTCAGCACCGCCAACCGCCTGCGCCGCGGCGGGAAAAACGCGTTTGATACATACACCGCGCTCAATGAGGAGCATATCGACCTGCCCTTCCGCGCCTGCGCCGAGGCCGTGGAGGAGGCGATACTCAACTCCCTCGCCGCCGCCGAGACCACGATCGGCTACACCGGCGAAAAAAAGGTCGCGCTGTGCGACCTGATGCCGGAGGCGCGGAATGAATGAGCACACGGCCCTGATCTCCGGCGGCTCCGGCGGCATCGGCGCGGCCGCTGCCGAGAGCCTGGCCCGCAGCGGCTTTTCCGTGGCCATCGGCTGGCACAGCGGCCGGGCGCGCGCCGAGGCCCTGGCCGCCGCCCTGCGCGCGGACAACTGCAACGCCATGGCCGTCCCCTTAAATGTCTGCGACCGCGACTCCGTCCGCGCGGCGCTGGAGGCCGTCCGCTGCCGCATGGGCGCGCCGGACACGCTGGTGCTGGCCGCGGGCGTCGCCCGCCAGCACCTCTTCCAGGACATCGACGAGGGGACGTGGGACCGCATATTCGACGTCAACGTCAAGGGCGTCTACCGCTGCGTCCAGGAGGCCCTGCCCGCCATGCTGCGCCGCGGCCGCGGCTGCATCGTCACCGTGGCCTCCATCTGGGGCGAGGCCGGCGCCTCCTGCGAGAGCGCCTACGCCGCCAGCAAGGGCGCGGTCATCGCCCTGACGAAGTCCCTGGCCAAGGAGCTTGGCCCCTCCGGCATCCGCGTCAACTGCGTCTCCCCCGGCGTCATACTCACCGCCATGACCCGGGGCCTCGGCCCGGAGACGCTCGCCTCCCTCGCCGCCGAGGCGCCCCTGGAGCGCATCGGCGCGCCGGAGGACGTGGCCCGCGCCATCCGCTACCTCTGCTCGGA
>CALWKN010000197.1 GCA_944381265.1 uncultured Clostridia bacterium | reverse complement strand
TCGCCCAGACCACGTCCGGCACGTTGCGGAAAAACGCCGCCACGACGCGCACGGCGCGCTTGAGCACCCGGTTGACGCGCGTGATGTTGGAGCCAAGGAGGCTGAAGAAGAAGGCCAGCACCGCCGCCGTCACCGTCACCGCCACGGAGACGAGCGCCGTCTCCAGGAGCTCGGAGAGGATCTTGGGGATGCGCTCCACGGCCTCGGCGTCCGGGATCAGGTTGGAGCCGATCCAGTAGAGCGCCGCCGGGAAGGAGGCGATGCCGTCCAGCGCGTTGAACTCCGAGACGAAGGAGGCGCCGGCAAACACCGCCAGCAGCACGAGGAAGACGAGCGTGTAGGTGATCCTGCGGCGGCGGAAGATGTCCAGGTTGGCCCTTTGCTTTGTGATCTGCATCTGCGTTTACGCCCCCTGCACGTCGGTGATGAGGTCGGAGCTGCTCGACTGGTAGATCTCGTGGATGATGTCCTGCGTAAGCTCCGCGGTGGGGCCGTCGTAGACGATGCGCCCGGCGGTGACGCCGATGATGCGCTCGGAGTACTTCATGGCCACGTCCACCTGGTGCAGGTTGACTAGGCACGTGATCTTCTGGTGGCGGTTGATGGCCTTTAGGTGGTCCATGATGACCTTGGAGGACTTGGGGTCCAGGGAGGCGATGGGCTCGTCGCAGAGTATGAGCCGGGGGTGCTGCATCAGCGCCCGCGCGATGCCCACGCGCTGCTTCTGCCCGCCGGAGAGCTCGTCGCAGCGCTTGTAGGCGGTCTCGAGCAGGCCCATTTCCGCAAGGATCCGGAAGGCCTCCGCCTTCTCCTCCTCCGTGTACTGGCCGATGACGCCGCTGAGCGTCGATTTTTGCCCCAGGCGTCCGTGGAGCACGTTCTCCACCACGCTCAGGCGGTCGACCAAATTGTAGTGCTGGAAGATCATCGCGGTCCGGATGCGGATCTCCCGCAGCTGCTTTTTGTCCGCGGCGGTGACGTTCTGTCCGTCAAAAAAAATCGCACCCTGCGATGCGTCCACCAGGCGGTTGACGCATCGCAGCAGCGTCGATTTCCCGGCCCCGGAAGGGCCGATGATGGACACGAACTCCCCTTCTTCGATCGAGAACGAGACGTCCTGCAGCGCCTTGGTGACGTTGTCGTAGGTCTTGCTCACGTGCTGGAAGGTAAGAAGTGCCATTGTTCTTTCTCCTTTATTCGCTGAGGTTGCGGATCGGGTCGAACCAGGCGTCCTCGACCAGGAGCAGGCGCTCGTTGGCGGTCTTTTCGTACATGCCCACGCCGTCGCTGTCCTCGGGGACGAAGATCAGGGGGTTGTTGGCGACTTCGTCGGAGGTCATCAGGTCCTGTATGGCCTTTACGTCCGCCGGGTCGAGCGCCTCGGAGTTGTAGGCAAAGGGCCCGTTGAGGACCGGCGTCACCTGGATGATGACAAACTCCTCGCCGGCGACGGTGTCAAAGGGCGCGCTGGCGTCGCTCTTGATGGTGTAGACGGAGCCGACGGTGTTGGGCTCGCCCTCGGTGCAGTCGGCATAGGGCGCGATCTCCGTGTTGCAGAAGGCGGAGATGTCGGAGCGGCCGCTCATGAGGTTGAAGGCCGAGCCCTGGTGCGAGCCGCCGAAGAGCACCTGGGAGAAGAACATGTCGTCGCCGCCCTCGATGAGGTCGTCCTCCGTCAGGCCAAGGTCCGCAAAGTGCGTCAGTATCGAGCTTGTGGGCACCTTAAAGCCGGAGGTGGAGCTGTTGGAGACGAAGGACATGCGCTTGCCGCGGATGTTGTCGATGGAATAGCCGCCGTCCGCGGAGGCGTACTCGCCCTCATTCCCCTTTTCCACCGCCAGGAAGCTGTAGTAGTGCGCGTCGTCCAGCGTGCCGGAGGCGCCGGAGTTGACGAACAGCGGCAGGACCGCGTCATTGGCGTTCTTGGCCTCGATGTAGCCCTGCGCGCCCATGAAGCTGATCTGCGCGGTGCCGTTGGCCAGGGACTCGATGGCGATGGCGTAGTCGGTGGTCAGCTTCTGCTCGACCTTCTTGCCGGTGGCCTGCTCGATCAGGCGGCCCCACTCCTCGCGGGCGACCTCGTAGTCCTCGGCAGACTCATTGGGGTACCAGACGATGGTGATGGTGTCGGCGTAGTCGCCGCCCGCTTCCTCGGCGGGCGCCTTAGAGGCCTCCGGCGCGGCGGACTCGGGCTGCGCAGCCGCTTCTTCCGTGGCCGCCGGGGCCGCAGCCGGGGCGGAGCAGCCGACCAGCGCCGCGAGCAGCAGCGCCGCGCCGAGGATCAGGGCGAGGATCTTCTTAGCGTTCATGTTGGGGCTCCTTTCGCAAAGTCGTTTTGCTCATGGGGGCTTTATATACAGCGCTTGCGCGCGGCATATTGCAGTTCGTCCAGCAGCTCCGGCAGGCCGCTCATGTTGAGCAGCACGCGGTCCGCGCCGCAGTCGGCGTAGGCGCGGCGCACGCGGTCCACCGCCTGCTGGCGCTTGTCCTCGGGCAGGGCGTTGTACGCTTCCTGCGAGAGCCCGAGCAGCGAGCTGCCCTCGATCAGGCCCACGGTGATCAGGCCCGCGTTTCTGCCCTCGCGTATGTCGGCGGCGGTGTCCCCTACCTTGACCGCGGCGCGCACGGAAGAAACCTGCATCGCCTCCAGCGCGCGGAAGATCATGTAGGGGTAAGGGCGGCCCAGGCCGCCGGTGGAGTCGGCGGAGAACCAGCAGTCCGGCGCGTAGCCCGCCGCCGCGGCCGCCGGGGCCACGATGCGCATCATCTCGTCGTTGTAGCCGGTGGTGGAGCCGATCCTGACGCCGCGGGCGCGCAGCGTCTCCGCCGTCTCCGGGACGAAAGGCAGCGGCGCGCTATAGCGCGGCAGGAGGGCGAGGAGCAGCGCCTCGCTGCGGCGGTAGACGGCTTCGGCGTCCGCGTCCGTCCAGGCGCGGCCCTGCGCCTGCTCAAAGCAGGCGGCGATGCGCGGCATCTCGAACATCCTGCGCACGTGCTGGCGCTTGGACAGGCCCATGGGGCCGCGTATTTCCTCCTGCGTGGGCTCTATGCCCACCTCCATAAAAGCCTGCCGGAACGCTTCCACGGGCGCAAAGCAGCCGTAGTCCACGGTCGTGCCCGCCCAGTCAAAGATCACGGCCTCGATCCTTCCGCTCATCTCTCTGTCTCCTTCTATCGGGAAATCCCTGTCTCTTCTCGTTTTTACGGCATGATTGTACTCCGCCGCGGGCGCGCAGACAAGCAAGGAAGGCTCAAGAGGCCGTAAATTGGCCGTTAATGTATGGTTTTCCCTGAACAGATGGGAAAAGCGCGGGAATTCCCGGCTTTTTCTCCCGCAAAAGCGCAGGAAGCCCGGCGGAAAATGCTCCCGTCGGGCGTATCTTGTCAAGAAAAGATATAGATCGATTCAAGTTCATTCAAAAAAGGGGCCGCTGCGTCGCGTTCCTTCCCTTTCTGTCCGAGGGCTTGACAGGGAGGCAAAAGCGGCGTACGCTGGAAGGAAAGCATGGTTTTGCCGGGAAAGGAAGCGGATGGCGATATGCAGGCATCAAAGGACAACACAGAGCTCTTTGCGCGATCCAGCGTGCCGCGCGCGGTGACGGCCCTTGCCGCGCCCACGGTGGTGAGCCAGTTGATTACCGTGGTCTACAACATGGCGGACACGTTTTTCATCGGCCAGATCGGCGACGCGAACCAGGTGGCGGCGGTGTCGCTGTGCATGCCGATGTTCATCTTTCTGACGGGGCTGGCCAACCTGCTGGGCATCGGCTCGGCCAGCCTCATGGCGCGCAGCCTGGGCGCCGGGGAGCCGGAGCGGGCGCGGCGGGCCTCGGCCCTGGCGGTGTACGCCTCGCTCCTGGTGGCGGTGGTCTACGGCGCGGAGCTGTACGCGCTCAGCCCTCTGGCGCTGCCGGCGGTGGGCGCGGACGAGGCGACCTACGGCTTCTGCCGCGACTACGTGTTCTGGACCATCGCCCTGGGCGCGGCGCCGACGGTGCTCAGCCAGGTGCTGGCGCACCTTGTGCGGGCGGAGGGCTATGCGCAGGAGGCCAGCGCCGGTCTGATGCTGGGCGGCCTGCTCAACATCGCGCTGGACCCGCTCTTCATCTTCGCCTTCCACATGGAGATCGCCGGGGCGGCGCTGGCGACGATGCTCTCCAACGTCGCCGCCGTGGCCTTCTTCCTTGCGCGCATACTGCGGCGCAGGAAGGGGACGGCGGTCTCCCTGCTGCCGCGCGACGTACAGCTCGAGGGGCGGATCTTGCGCGAAGTGCTGCTGGTGGGCCTTCCCAGCTGCGCGATGAACCTGATGGGCGTGCTTTCCAACATCACGCTCAACAAGCTGCTGGTGTTCTACAGCAACGAGGCGGTGGCGGGCATAGGCGTGGCCAAGAAGGTGGACATGCTCTCCTTCGCCGTGGCCACGGGCATGAGCCAGGGCGTATTGCCGCTGATCGGCTACAATTACGCCGCCGGGAACGTCAAGCGCATGCTGGCGGCGATCCGCGTGACGTTCCTGATGAGCCTGGGCGTCGCGGTCCTGAGCTCCGTGCTGCTCTTTACCTGCGCCGGGCCGATCGTGCGCTCGTTCATTGACGATGCGCGGACCGTGGAGTACGGGCAGTACTTCCAGCGGGTGATCTGCATCACCGGGCCGTGCATCTCGGTGACGATGATCGTGATCACCATCTTCCAGGCCACGGGCCACAAGGGGCGGCCGCTGCTGCTCTCCCTGCTGCGCAAGGGCGGGCTGGACATCCCCTTCATGTTCCTGATGAACGCGCTGCTGGGGCTGCGGGGCATCGTCTGGGCCACGCCGATCGCAGACTTCCTGGCCATGGCCGCGGCGCTGTGCCTGTTCCTCCCCTTCCGCCGCGAGCTGCAAAAACAGCTTTCCAAGGCATAAAAATACGCGCCTCCCGAAATTCGGGAGGCGCGCATTTTCGTTTCAGGCGTTGCCGGCGGTGGCGAGCAGCGTGTCCTTGAGCTTCTGCTCGATGGCAAGGAGCTCGGCCTCGGCGTTCTTGCGGGCGGCGCGGCCCTCGCGCTGGATCTTGATGGTCTCCTCAATGGTGGAGATGAGATCGTCGTTGACTTTTTTCAGCGTCTGCAGATCGACGATGCCGCGCTCGGACTCGCGCGCCACCTCGACGCTGTTCTGCTTGAGGAGCTCGGCGTTTCTGCTGAGCAGCTCATTCGTGGCGTCGCTGACGCTGCGCTGCAATTGCAGGGCGGACTGCTGGCGGGTAAGGCCCAGGGCGATGACGATCTGGCTCTTCCACAGCGGTATGGTGGAGAGTATCGCGGTCTGGATCTTGTCCACGAGCACGCGGTCGTTGTTCTGTATGAGGCGGATCTGCGGCGCGGTCTGTATGGCGATGGTCTTGCTGCGCTTGAGGTCGTGGAGCTTTTTCTCGAAGCGGTCCACGGTGTCCGCAAAGTCGCGCACCACCTGCGCGCTCATGGGGTCGCCCTTGGCCTTTGCCTCAGCGTGCAGGCGCGGCAGCGTGTCTTCCCGCAGTTCGCGCAGCTTTTCCTCGCCGGCGACGATGTAGATCTGCAATTCGCGGAAGTAGGCGAGGTTCTTCTCGTACAGGCCGTCGAACATGGAGATGTCCTTGAGCATCTGCATGCGGGCATTGTCCAGGTCGCGCTCGATGCGGTCGATCTGTACCTCGATCTTTTCATAGCGCGTCATCAGGCGGCGCAGGGCGCGGGAGGCGCCGCGGAAAAAGGGGAGCTTGTCCAGCAGCCCGCCGCCCTCCAGCTGATCCACGCCCACGTCCCTGACCTTCAGCACCAATTCGCCCATCAAGTCGCCGACAAAGCCTGTGTCCTTGTTGCGGATGTTCGCGAGTATGTTGTCGGAGAAGTCGGCGATGCTGCGCTGCGCGCCCACGCCGTAGAGCACCGTGGTCTGGGAGTCCATAAGGTCGATGCCCCTCTTGATCTCCTCGACGCGGGCGCGCTCCTCGGGGGTGAGCGTCTCCGCCTCGCGCTGCGCGGCAGCGGCATCCTTCGGGGCGGGAGCGGTTTCCGCCGCGGCCGGCGCATCCTCCGCCTTGCGGCGGGTGAGGGCATCCAACGTGATCGCATCTGGCATGTGCACTTCTTCCTTTCGCGCGTAAAGGTCGTCAGGGGGTTCAGGAGAGGGACTGAATGATGCGGTCCATCGTGGCCGCGTCCGGCATCGGCGCCACCAGCGTGATCTCCTGTGCCACGCCCGGCACGCCGAAGGCGGCGATGTCCCCGGGCGCGTCGTACAATCCGGTGCGAAAGCCGTGCTTCTCCCAGGCCAGGCGCTGCACGTCCCCGTCCAGCAGCGCGTCGATGACGGCGGCGCCGGTCTCGTCCAGGGCGATGCAGACGTGCGAGGACCAGACCGTGGGCGTGGGGTAGAGCAGGACGATGTCGTCCCGGATCTGGGCCCAGGTCTCCGGCTCCTGCACGGCGAACTCCAGCAGCTGGCTCTCATACCCGGCGATGAGCGGCTTTGCGCCCACGCCGGTCTTGAGGAACTGGTCAAAGAGGTCGGAAGAAGAGCTCTCCATGTAGCCCAGCTTCTGGAAAATGGCCTGCAGGCGCGGCAAAACGGCCTCGACGCTGCTCTTGTCCGCGACGCCGCCGCAGAGCGTGTTTGCCAGGAGCCCGGCGAACATGTTGCCGGAGTTGGACTTGGTGGGATCGGTCGTGCCGACGTACACATCGCCGTAGAGCTCCGGCAGGCCGATGTCCGCCCAAGAACGGCCCTCCTCGATGCAGGAGACGAGCTTTTCCATGTCCACAGTCGTGATTTCGCCTTTCCTTTGCGCGATGCCCTGTGCGGTCAGCGCCTCGGCCACGCGGGCGCGGGTGTAGAGCACGATGGGGGTGTTGAAGATGATCTCGCTGCGGTAGGGCGCGCCCTTGACCTGCTCGTAGAGCTCCAGGGCGGTCTGGTTAGAGGGGAAGAGGTAGTTCATGCCCGTCTGATCGGCCGTGATCATCTCCAGGGAACCGGCGCGGGCGTAGTCGATGTGCAGATGGTAGCGGCTGCGGAAGACGTCCTGCACTTCCTCGTCCTCCAGGAGGCCGATCTTTTCGCCGCCGAGGTAGCCGTTTGCCTCCGTGACCTGCGTCTTTTCGGCGGCAAAGGCGTAGAGGGCGGCGGCAATCACCACCGCGGCCAGTATCGCAAGGCCGATCCACTTTGTCTTCATGGCGCATCGCCCTCCAGTGTGAGCGTCTTTTTCAGCAGTTCTATGTCCGCCTCCACGTCCAGCAGCTCGCCCTGCATCAGGCGCGTGAACTGCTTTTCAAACGCGGTGCGCAGCACGGGCAGGGCCTTGGCCGTGCGCTCCCGGATGGCTTGGACTTCCGGCGTCTCCAGGCCCGTCTCGGAAAACTCGGCGTAGCGCTCCAGCAGATTGCCCGCCGTGTCCAGATAGTAGCCGAGGAAGCGGTGCGCGCTGTGGATCTTGTCCGGGTTTTTGCGCAGGTGATCGAGGATCCGCTCGCCGGTGCCGCGCAGGCGCAGGGCATCGGCGCGCACGAGCGGATCGGCGATCCGCGCCTCCGCCTTGCGCATGCGCTGTATGTCGCGCCGCGCTTCCTCCAGCAGCGCCCGCAGTTCCTCGCCGCCGGGCAGGCTCTCCACGTCCACGCCGGAGGTGCAGCGCGCGGGCTTGAGCAGAAAGAAGAGCCCGAAGTACAGCCCCGCCGCCAGCAGCGCGCAGACGAGGAGGCGCCAACGCAGGGCGAAGAACAGCAGCAGAAAGGCGGCGACGGCGCTCAGCGCCGCCAGGAGCATGCGCTTGACCTCGCCCATCAGTTGTACCCCTTTACGCTGCGGAAGGCGCCGATCAGGTCCTCCCGCCCGTCAAAGACGCGGGCGTTGGTGTACTCCGCCAGTTCCCGCAGCTGCTCCTCGTCCGCGTCGCCGAACATGATGGAGAACACCGGCACGTCTGCGCCAAGCTCCGCGTAAGCCTGCTCAAATTCGGAGAAGCTGCCGGCGCTCTGACCGTCTGTGAGCAGTATGATGGCGGGGGTGTACTGCGCAAGATCGTAGTCCCGGAGGCGGCGCAAGCCCTCGGCCGCGGCGGCGTACATATCCGTGCCGCCGCCTGTCTCCAGGGAGTGTACCACGGCGTCGAGCGCCTCGAGCTCCTCTCCGTTGCCCACGGCCGTGCAGACGTCCAAGACCTCGCTTTCAAAGGGGATGAGTATGTTGACTTCCGTTTCCGAAGCCTGCAGGAAGTGCTGCGCGGCGTTTTCCTGCAGGAGGATCTGGTCCATGGCGGCGACGAGCTGTTCGCTGCCCTCGCCGTACATGCTGCCGGAATAGTCCAGGCAGTAGACGCTCAGAGACGGCTTGCGCAGCTCCGTCTGATACAGGTCCAGGCAGGCAAAGAGCACGTCGGAGGCGGGCATGCGGATGGGCGAAAGCACGCGGTCCGGCTGCAGGCCCCAGGTCTCCGGGAAGACGTCGCGGTTCCGCGCATCCACGCCCGTGTAGCTGGAGCGGCGGCCGGTGCGCTGGATGGCGCTCTGCGCGTCTTCGGAGAGCAGGTAGTTCTGCAGGGCGAGGAACCATGCCTCCTTTTCGTCGTCCCCGTTGTCGACATAGCCCAGGGGGGAATCGGCGATGGAGAGGCCGTCATAGGGGTAGACGACGTAGAGCGGCTCGTCCCCGCGGGCCACGAGCGCCTGATTCGTCTCGATGATCAGGCACTCGTAGTTGACCATGGCGTCAAAGTCGCCGGAGAGGAACATCTCCTTGAGCCAGTCGCTGCTGCCGGAGGAGCGGTCCACGCCGGAGAACAGGCTCCGCACCTGCGCCTGCAGCGTCTCGCTCTCCAGGTCCTCCAGCGTGATCGCGTCCGGATCGCCGAGCAGCGCGTAGAGGAAGCCGATGTAGGCCGAGGCGCCGGAGTTGGACTGCGTGGCGCTGGTCATGCAAAAGCGCAGCTCCCCGCTCTCGATGGCGGAAAGCACATCCCGCACCGAGACCTCGCGCCCGACAAAGCCCAGGTTCCCGGCAAGGCTCTTGCGTATGCCAAAGACCACCGGCGTTATGGAGATGGACTCGGCGTGCTTGACGCGGTGGTTCGTGTCGCCCACGTTCAGCCACAGGGAGCTTGCCGGCCAGACCGCGTCATAGGGCAGATCCTCCTGCGAGAGCGCGCGCATGATGTCCAGCGAACCCCGGTAGGTCATCTCGATGCGAAGGCCCGCCTCTTTGGCGTATGCCTCAAGGATCGGTTCCAGGGCGGCGTTTTCCGAGCCGGAGAGTATGCGCAGCACCTTCCCGCCGCGGCCCAGCACCGCGTCGGCCGCAGCGCCCTCCGTCCGCGTTTTTGTCTGCGCCTCGCAGGCGCAGAGCGACAGCGCCGTCAACAGAAGCAGGCACGCCGCGGCAAGGCGCAATATCCGTTTCTTCACCCGTGTCCCCTCCTTTTTGCCTTCTTCCCTCATTGTATCCGCCGCGGGGCGGGAACTCCATCAAGAATTCCTCTGTGTTTTGTAAACTTTTCCCGTCCCACGCGCCTGCGCCGGGAAAACTTAACAAAAACTTCCCCGTTTGCCGGGTTGAATCTTGGCAAACGCTCTTTATCCTCAAGTCAAAGGATGGGGCGGCGTTTTTCGCCTATTTTTGGCGCGGCCCCGGTTTTGCGCGGGCGGCGGGGAAATCTACCTAATATAGAGGGGAGGGATGGGCATGCGCGGGGAGGCGGATATCGCCTGGCGCGTGGCGGCGGCGCGGGACGACCTGCGCGCCGCGGACGCGCTGATCGAGGACTACCTGCCCTTCATCCGGGCGGAGACGGCGCGCGCGCTGCTGCGCCTGCCCGCGCTGGAGCGGGACGACGCCCTGAGCGTGGCCATGATCGCCTTTCACGAGGCGATCCGCGGCTACAAGGCGGGGCGGGGGGCGTTTCTCCCCTATGCGGCGCTGGTGATCCGCAGCCGTCTTGCCAACTACCGGCGCGCGCTGCGGCGGCAGCAGGCGGCGCTCTCGCTGGACGCGCCCGTGCTCAAGGACGGCGGGACGCTGGCAGAGACGCTGGCCGACGCGCACAATGAGGTGGAGGAGCTGCTGACGCGGGAAGCCACGCGCGAGGAGATCGAACAGCTGACGCAGGAACTGGCCGGGTTCGGCGTGACGCTGGCCGACGCGGCGGACAACTGCCCGCGCCAGCAGCGGACGCTCTCCGCCTGCCGCCGGGCGCTGCGCCACGCACGGGAGAACCCGGAGCTGCTGGAGGAGCTTCTGCGCACGCGCCGCCTGCCCCTTTCGCGCCTGGCGCTGGGGGCCGGGGCCGAGCGCAAGACGCTGGAGCGGCACCGGAACTACCTGGTGGCGCTGCTGCTGATCTACACAAACGGCTACGAGCTGCTGCGCGGGCATCTCGTGCACCTGACGCGGGAGGAGGCGGCGGAATGAAATACCTGGTCGTGGAGTGCCGGCGCAGCTGCGCCGTGCTGCTGGACGAAGAAGGGCGCTTCCTGCTGGCGGCGAACCGCGGCTACGCGGTGGGGCAGCGCGTGCAGCATCCCGTTCTGATGCAGCGCGCGGGGCGCGCCGCGGGGGCGTGGCGCAAGGCGCTTACGGCGGCGGTCGCGGCGGCGTGCCTGGCCGCGGCGCTGCTCGTGCCGGCCAAGGCGCTGCTGTGGACGCCGCGGGCGCGCGTGTACTTCTCCCTCAATCCGGAGGTGCGTCTGGAGGTCAACGCCCTTGGCCGGGTGCTGGAGCTTGCGGCGGAGAACGCCGACGGCGCGGCGCTGCTCTGGCAGTACGAGGGCCGCGGCAAGCCGCTGGAGGAGGCGGCGGCGGATCTTGCGCTGCGCGCCGAGGAAGAGGGAATGCTTGCGTCGGGCGGGCGCGTCGTGCTCTCCATCGACACGGAGGAGAGCGGGCTGTTCCAGGCGCTCGGCGGGCGGCTGCGCCGGGAGATGGAGGCGCGGCTGGGCGAGGACGCCGAGGTGGCCATCGTGGCCTATGGAGAGGAGCCGGATCCGACGCCGACGCCGTCCCCTTCCCCCACGCCCTCCCCCAGTCCGGCGCCGTCCCCTTCCCCGGCCCCGACGCCCGCGCAGGCCCCGACGCCCGCGCAGGCCGCGGACAGCGGCTATGACGGGGACAGCGGGTACGACGAGGGGGACAGCGGGTATGACGAGGACTGAGGCGCAAAAAATCTGGAATGAATTTTTCGGCGACCCCGATCTTAGCCATGGCTCTTCGGTATTCTACAGACGTAAGGCGAGGGAACATCCCCTCCCGAAAAAACAGACGAGAGGAGATACGACCATGACAACGATGAAAAAGAGACTGCTTGCGCTGTGCAGCGTGATCCTGCTGACGCTTTTGCTGGCCGGCTGCGCGCAGGCGCAGGGACCCGCGGGCGTGCTGACGCTCGCCGTCAACCCCGAGATCCGCATCGCCTACGACGAGAGCGGGCGCGTGCTCTCCCTGGAGGGGGCGAACCCGGAGGGCGAGCGGATCGTCTCCGACCTGCCGGACTACATCGGCCGCGACTGCAGCGCGGTGGTGGAGGAACTGATCGGCCTGATCCACGAGGCGGGCTACTTCGTAGAGGAGATCGAGGGCGAGCCGCGCCGCATCGTGCTGGAGCTGGAACCCGGTTCCGCGCTGCCGCGCGAGGGCTTCCTGGAGGACATGAGCCGCAGCGCGCAGGATGCCGCGGCGGCGCTGCACCTGGGCGCGACGGTGGCGACGCCCAGCGCCTCGCCTGCCCCCGCTGTCTCGCCCGCCCCCAGCGCCCTGCCGGACCGCGGCTACACCGA
>CALWKN010000196.1 GCA_944381265.1 uncultured Clostridia bacterium | reverse complement strand
AGCGGTCGATGAGGATCGGCCGGTCGGGCGTGACGCCCACCGCCTGCGCCATGTAGAAGCGCAGCGCCTCCTCGTCGTGCACGACCTCCATGCCGCGGCCGCCCAGCACGTAGGAGGGGCGGACCATCACCGGGTAGCCGATGCGCTTTACGATCGCAAGCGCGTCGTCAATGGTCACCGCCATGCCGCTCTCGGGCATGGGGATGTCGAGCTTTTCCATCATGGCGCGGAACAAATCGCGGTCCTCGGCCATGTCGATGGTCTCGGGGCTGGTGCCAAGGATGTTGACGCCGTTCTTCTTCAGCGCCGCGGCAAGGTTCAGCGGCGTCTGGCCGCCGAACTGCGCGATGACGCCAAGGGGCTTCTCCTTGTCGTGGATGGCCAGCACGTCCTCCAGCGTCAGGGGCTCAAAGTAGAGCTTGTCCGAGGTGTCGTAGTCGGTGGAGACGGTCTCCGGGTTGCAGTTGACCATGATCGTCTCAAAGCCCAGGGACTTGAGCGCCTTTGCCGCGTGCACGCAGCAGTAGTCGAACTCGATGCCCTGGCCGATGCGGTTGGGGCCGGAGCCGAGGATCATGATCTTGTTGGGGTTGGCGCTCACCGGGGACTTGTCCTCGATGTTGTAGGAGGAGAAGTAGTAGCTGGAGTCCTTGGTGGAGCTGACGTGCACGCCCTCCCAGCCGGCGCGGATGTTGTAGGAAAGGCGCAGGGCGCGCACCTCGTCCTCGGGCTTGTCCAGGAGCTTGGCAAGATAGCGGTCGGAGAAGCCGTCCTGCTTGGCGCGGCGCAGCGTCTCTTCGTCCGGCATTTCGCCCTTGAGCGCGAGCAGCGCGTTCTCCTCGTCCACCAGCTCCTTCATCTGCTGGAGGAAATAGGTCTTGATCTTGGTGAGCTCCCAGAGCTTTTCCACGCTCGCGCCCTTGCGCAGCGCCTCATAGAGGATGAACTGGCGCTCGGAGGTGGGCTTTTGCAGCATCTGCAGGAGCTCATCCAGGCTCTTTTCGTGGAAGTCCTTGGCAAAGCCCAGGCCGTATCTGCCGTTCTCCAAAGAGCGGATGGCCTTTTGGAAGGCTTCCTTATAGGTCTTGCCGATGCTCATGACCTCGCCCACGGCGCGCATCTGCGTGCCGAGCTTGTCCTCGGCCTTCTTGAACTTCTCAAAGGCCCATCTGGCGAACTTGATGACCACGTAGTCGCCGCCGGGGACGTAGTCCTTGAGCGTGCCGTGCTTGCCGCAGGGGATGTCGGCAAGCGTAAGGCCGGTGGCCAGCATCGCCGAGACCAGGGCGATGGGGAAGCCCGTGGCCTTGGAGGCCAGCGCCGAGGAGCGCGAGGTGCGCGGGTTGATCTCGATGACGATGATGCGGCCGGACTCCGGGTCGCGGGCGAACTGCACGTTCGTGCCGCCGATGACCTGTATGGCGTCGACGATCTTGTAGGCCTGGCGCTGCAGCTCCTTCTGCACGTCCTCGGGGATGGTGAGCATGGGCGCCGAGCAGAAGGAGTCGCCCGTGTGCACGCCCAAGGGGTCGATGTTCTCGATGAAGCAGACGGTGATCATGTTGCCGTCCTTGTCGCGCACGACCTCCAGCTCCAGCTCCTCCCAGCCGAGCACGCACTCCTCGACCAGCACCTGGCCCACGAGCGAGGCCTGCAGGCCGCGGGCGCACACCGTGGCCAGCTCCAGCGGGTCGTAGACGATGCCGCCGCCGGTGCCGCCCATGGTGTAGGCCGGGCGCAGCACCACCGGGTAGCCGAGCTTGTCGGCGATGGCGAGCGCCTCGTCCACCGAGTAGGCCACCTCGGACTTGGCCATGTCGATGCCAAGCTCGTTCATCGTCTTCTTGAACTCGATGCGGTCCTCGCCGCGCTCGATGGCGTCCACCTGCACGCCGATGACCTGCACGTTGTATTTTTCCAGCACGCCGAGCTTGTTCAGCTCCGAGCAGAGGTTGAGCCCGCTCTGACCGCCGAGGTTGGGCAGCAGCCAATCCGGCCGCTCCTTCTCGATGATGTCCGTCAGGCGCTGGGCGTTGAGCGGTTCGATGTAGGTCACGTCCGCGATGCCCGGGTCCGTCATGATGGTGGCCGGGTTGGAGTTGACAAGCACGATCTCGTACCCGAGCTGCCGCAGGGCCTTGCAGGCCTGGGTGCCGGAGTAGTCGAACTCGCAGGCCTGTCCGATGATGATGGGGCCCGAGCCGATGATGAGAACCTTTTTCTTCGCGTTCGCCATGTTATCTTCCCCTTTTTCGCGTGTCGGTCGTGGAGTGAAAATTTTATTCGGTCTAGTATAGCATACTCCCGCGGAAAATGGGGCGTCCGTCCCGAATTTTTACAAATCCGCGCTCTTTCGTTACAGGGCGGCGTCCCCGGCGCGCGTCCTGTCGGCGCGCTTTAGCAGCAGCAGCACCACGAACCCGCCCGCCAGCAGGAACAGCGCAAAGAACAGGAACGTGTTCTGCAGCCCCAGCACCGAGCTCTCCGACAGGAACCCGCCCACGATCGAGCCAAAGATGCGGGAAAAGCCCGCCGTCATCATCGCAAGCAGCGTCTGCGCCGTGGACTTCAGCTCCTCCGGGAAGCGCTCGTGGATGAGGTTGGCCGAGCAGTAGTAGTTCGTCATGTAGCTGACCGACTGCAAAAGCTGCGCAAACGTCAGCACCGCAAAGGCCCCTTCGCCAAAGAACCCGCCCACATAGGTCAAAAACAGGCGCAGCGCGCAGAAGAAAGCCGAGGCGGCGATGATGGCCGTGCCGCGCCACTTCTTCATCACCCGGTCGATCAGAAGGAGCGTGGGGATCTCCGACAGCGCGGCAAAGGCGTTGAGCAGCCCGCAGGCGTTGGTGTCGTAGCCCAGCTCCGCCGCGTAGAGCGGCAGGTAGGTGTAGGCGCAGATCCCCACGGATATGACGAAGTTCGCCGTCAGCAGAAAGATCACCAGCGGGTCGCGCAGCAGCGGCGCAAGCGGCGTCTTCTTGCGCGCCGCCTGCCCGCGCAGGCGCATCTCCCCCTGGCGCGAGCGGGGGAAGAACAGCGTCAGCACCGCGCCAAGGCAGGTAAAGAGCGCGTAGGCGTAGAAGATGCGCTTTAAGTCCGCGCTCAGCAGCGTGCCCAGCAGGATCGGCATCAGCGCGTAGCCGATCGTGCCGCAGAGGCGGATCGGCGAAAAGTGGTAGCGCTTCTCGCTGCAGAAGCCCAGCGCCATGGCGTCGGCCATGGGCAGCACGGACATATTGAAGAGCACGTAGAGCACCGAGACGAACAGTATGTAGACGAAGGAAGCGCCCAGCAGGTACAAAAGCGCGCTGGCCGCGGAGAGGATCAGCGTCAGCAGCAGGACGAACTTGCGGTTCGTGCGGTCGGCCAGGCGCCCCCAGGCCGTCTGGAACAGGAGCGAGGCCAGCGGCCCCACCGCCGTGATCAGGCCGATCTCGCTGGTGGAGAGGCCGATCTCCTTGTAGTAGAGCTGGAGGTAGGGACTGTAGGAGCCGTTGCCCATGTAGATCAGAGCAAAGACCGCGCCGACCGCCAGGATCCCCCTGTGGCGGCGGAAGAGATTCGCCAGTTTCATTGCCACCCATCCTTATAAAGGTTGATTTTTCCCTATATGATACCACCTGTGCGCGCGCTTGACAAGCGTTTTCTCCCCCCTGTATCGCGGTGAGATTTTACAAAAAATTGATGTTTTCGAAACGGCAGGGCTCGGAAACGGCGTTGACAGCCGGGGGGATCGATATTAGAATATAACCAATACATTTTGGACGAAAGGCGTTTTTGGCATGAAGAGACGAAAGCGTTTGTTCCTTGGCGTTTTGAGCGCGGCGCTGCTGGCGGGGGTGGTCGGCTGCGCCGAGCCGGCGCGCATGCAGGGCTCCCCCTCCCATCCAGGGGAGGAGCTGGAAGGACAGACCACCATACGCTTCCTCCATATTTGGGACGAGCACGAGCAGACGATGGAGCGCCTGGTGCGCGCCGTGGAGCAGGAAAACGAGGGCCTGCGCGTGGAGATCAGCACCGTCGGCTGGAACACCGTGGGCCGCGAGGTGGAGACGGCCGCCGCCTCCGGCAACATGTACGACGTCTTCTTCCAATACGCCGACGAGCTGGGCAGCGCGGTGGAGAGCGGCCTGGCGCTCGACCTTACGCCCTATGTGGAGGAGGAATGGGCGCAGAGCTTTGCCCCCGGCGCCCTTGCGGACTACACCGTGGAGGACAAGATCTTCGGCATCCCCTTTCGCGGCAGCGGCGTGGTGGTGTTCTACAACGCCGACCTCTTCGACCGCCAGGGCTGGCGCGCGCCCACCGCGCAGGAGGAGATGACCGCGCTGATGCAGCTGGCGCTGAACGAGGGCCTGATCCCCATGGCCGCGGCCGGGCGGCCGGACGGCTTTGAGCTGGAGTCGCTGCGCCGCATCGTCACCAACTACATCACGCTGGAGGCCGGCAACATCGACGACCCGGAGCGCCTCACCGGCCGCCGCCTCAACTGGGAGGGGGAACTGGCCATGGGCGCGCAGATGGTCAAGTCCTGGGTCGGGCGCGGCTTCTTCGGGCCCAACCCCCTGACCGTGGACGAGGAGGCGGCGCTGACGGACTTCCTCTCCGGCCGGGCGGCCATGCTGCTGTGCAACGCCAACGAGCTCTACGCGCTGCGCGGGCAGGAGGAGTACCTGGCCTTTGACGTCGGCTGCTTCCTCGTCCCCGGGCCGGAGGGCTGTGAGGAGACGCTCTTTTGCGACGCGCGCTACCAGGACGGCTTTGCCGTCTACAGCGGCACCGCGCACCCGGAGGAGGCGGTGCAGCTGCTGCGCGGCCTGACCAGCCGGGAAAACGCCGCCGAGTGGGCCGCGGACACGCTCTCGGTCATGGCCGTGCAGGGCGTGGAGTACGAGGACGAGCTGCTGGAGGAAATGAGCGGCTTTTTCCGCCTGGCCGGGCAGCACAGCGTGCGGCCGGATTACCCCTTGGGCGATTCCCTGACGCAGAAGTCACAGCTGTTCGTCTCCTATCTCACCAGCGACATGACGGCAGACGCCTTTGAGACCAACTACGAAAACATCACGCGCGAGGCCCTGCCGCGCTGAAAAAGACGCCCGGCGCTCCTCTGCTCTGCGCCCCGCGCCCCCTCGATCCTGCGAGGGGGCGCTTTTTTGCCGGGCGAAGCAGAGACGGGCGAAAAAGCGCGCAACCTCCCGCGCCCTCCCCTCGTTAGACTTGCGGGACGCAGTGCGCGGTGCGTGGATTGAACTTGTACGAAGTCTGTGGTATACTGTTTGAAAAAGAATGGGGAAAGGGCGGGATGCCTGTGCTCTATACGCGAAATAAACCGCATAAAAGAAGACCGAATTGGCGAAATATTCTC
>CALWKN010000195.1 GCA_944381265.1 uncultured Clostridia bacterium | reverse complement strand
TCCGTCTTGCTGTAGGCCATATAGGCGCGGGCGATGTCGTCGCGGCGCGCGTCCTGCATGGCCTGCTGGAAAAACTGGGTAAAGCTCTCCTCGTCGTGGACTTTGTTGGCGCGCGCCATGGGGCTTGCGGCCCGTCCGCGCCAGGCGCTGGGCACGGCGCCTTCCTCGCCGATCTGCCCGCCCGTATAGCGCCTCTGCCGCTCCGCCTGTGCCATCTGCGTCTGCACTTCCCGCGGCGCCTGACCGTTGACCCGCAAAAAATTGGGGATCCTCTGCTGCTCCTGGTCGTATCTGCGGACCGGGGCTGTCGTTATCTGGGTCAAGGTTTCTCCCTCCTGTCTGTGGGCTACTCCACGTCGTACTCGCGGAGCTTGGACTTGATGAGCAGACCGCCGCTCTTTTGCACCTCGTGCTTCAGGGCGCGGATGACGTGCCGCATCTCGATCTCCCCGCCGTCGGACGCGGCCATGTAGGCGGCGGAGACGGCGATGGACTTGATGGTCGAACCGGTGAACTCGAAATTCTCTGCCAGGAAATCCAGGTCCAGCCGCTCCCCGGCGCGCGTCTCCGGCGGGAAGACCTTCTCCCAGAGCTCGCGCCGCTGCTCTTCGTCCGGCACGGAGAAGCGGACCATGTAGTTGATGCGGCGCTTGAAGGCGTCGTCAAAGTTATAGGCCAGGTTCGTGGCCAGTATCACCAGGCCGTCGAACTCCTCGATCTTCTGCAGCAGGAAGGCGGTCTCGGCGTTGGCGTACTTGTCCTTGCTGTCGGCGATCTCCGTGCGCTTGGCAAAGAGGGCGTCCGCCTCGTCAAAGAAGAGGATGCCGCCGCAGCCGGCCGCGGCGTCGAATATGCGGCCGAGGTTCTTCTCCGTCTCGCCCACGTACTTGTTCAGGATCTGGCTTAAGTCCACGCGGTAGAGGTCCAGATCCAGGTCGTGGGCCAGCACCTGCGCTGCCATGGTCTTGCCCGTGCCCGGCACGCCGTAGAACAGCGCCGAGACGGCCCGCCCGTAGGCCAGGCGGCTCTGGAAGTTCCAGTCCTCCATGACGCGGGCGCGCAGGCGCACCCTGTCGGCAAAGAGGCGCAGCTCGCGCAGCGTGTCGGAGGACACGACCAGGTCCTCCCAGGTGTAGAAGGCGTTGATGCGGCGGGCCTGGCCTTCCAGCGTGCGCGCCGCGCCGCCGCGCACGGAGGCGACGATGCGGCTGCGGCTCAGGCGCGTCTCGCCGTGCAGCGCGGCCTCCAGCTCCGCCCGGTCCAGCACCTCGCGCACCTGGCCGGGGGGCAGCGGGTATTTGTCCGCCAGTTCGCGGGGCGAGAGCGGCTCCCTCGGCCGGGCGCGCAGCTCGTCCTCCCAGATCGAACGGGCGAGGCGGGCGCTCGGCGCGGGGAAGTCCACACGCAGTGTCTGCAGCGCGCGCGGCAGTCTCTGTACGTCTTCGGCGGCGAGGAGCACCACCTTCAATCGCCGGCTCAGCTCCTCGCAGAGCCGTATGCGCCCCGCCTCGTCGCCGCCCTCGTCCAGGGCGTACAGCAGCAGCAGCGAGCCGCCCAGCAGCGCCTCGGCGGCAAGGGCGGCAGCAAGGGTGGCCAGGTCCTCGCCGCTGGAAAACACGCGCGGGCAGTCCACCGCCAGCAGCCCCAGCCCGGACTCGGCGCAGAAGTGGCGCAGCGTCCGCGTGCGGCCGGAGCCGCGCGGGCCGACGAGCTGCACCACGGCGTTGCGCGGGCCGTCCAGCAGGCGCAGCAGCAGCTCCGGCAGGCGCTTTTCCGCCAGGCCGTAGGGCAGGGGCGCGCCGTCGGGCGGCAGCGCCGCGGCATAGCGGGCGGCGGCGGGGGACAGGGCGGCGGAGCCCAGCGCCAGGAGCCGGGCCTTTTCCCCCAGGCGCAGCACGGCGCGCGGGCCGGTCTGTGCCGGGCGGGCAAAGGCGTAGGCGGCGCCGGAGCGCTCGTCGGCAAAGAGCTCCGCCGCTTCCGCCAGGTCCGGTTTCTCCAAAAAGGCGTAGAGTTCCAGGGCGACGCCCAGCGTCGGCTCCGCCTGCGCGCCGCCAAAGCTCAGGGCGGCGTAGGCGGCCTCGTACCGCCCGTCCAGGGCAGAGCAGAGCGCAAGCAGGGCGCAGAAGCGGGCGAAGGGCCCCAGCTCCAACAGCTCGCAGAGCGCATGGAAGGGCGGCGTTTCCCCCGATGCGCCGCGGGCAAAGAGCTCGGAATAGGCGCGCCGCAGCGCGGCGTCCGGCAGGGGGCGGGGCTGGGCCAGCGCCGCGGCGGCTTCTTCCAGCACGCCGGAAGCGCCTGCGGACGCCCGCCGTGCCAGCGCCGCGCGCAGGAGCGCGTCCACAAAGCGCTGCGCGGCGGCGAGGAACTCGGCGTTATCGGCATAACCCGGCATATGCGGCCCCCCTTTCTTCTGTCAAGTGCGCGATCAGGCGGCGGCCCCGCGGCGCCGGCGGCCGATGGAGGCAAAGCCGCTGAGCGCGGCAAAGACGGCGGCGCAGGCCAGGTACACGCCCGAGAGCGCGAAGAGCGCGACGCTGATGTTGCCCTCGGTGATGACCTCGATGATGACCGGGGCCACGACGGAGATGACGTTGCTGAGCGTAAAGTACACGGCCAGGGCCGAGACCTCGGTCATGCGGTTCTTGAGCGTGGGAATGGCGAGGAAGCCGTCCGTGCACATCGGGCTGCCAAAGCCGTCGAACATGCCAAGCAAAGTCGATGCCACCAACACCGTCACCGAGAAAGGCGGCATGCCCAGCACCACCAGCGCCACGGCGGCAAGCGCCATGACCAGCACCAGGCACAGGCTGTTGCCCAGGCGCTTGCCCAGCAGCTCCACGAGCTTGGGGCCGAAGTAGAACCCGGCGATGCCGTTGAAGATGTAGCAGTAGGAGAGCAGGATGGTGCTTCCCTGGGCGTCGGCCATGGAGGGGATGAGCGTCACGATGTAGATGTCGCCAAAGCAGATGGGCAGCATGACCAGCAGGAAGTACTGCAGCACGCGCGGGGAGAAGACGACCTTGACGTAGTCCAGGAGGCTGAACTTCGGCTCCTCTTCGGCCCCGGCGATCTGGCGCTCCTTGAGCACGGCGTTGCGCTCCAGCAGGCGCCAGGGCAGCATGCGCAGCACAAAGACGCCAAAGAGCAGGAACATGGCGGCGGAGATGATGTAGGAGAAGGCATACCCGGCCAGCGCCGCGACGATGGCGCCGATGCCCGCGCCGCACATGATGCCGCCGATGATGCCGGCGTTGGACTGGGCCAGGTTGATCTGGTGGCGCTCCTCGCTCTCGTCGCCGGAGGCGACGATGAGGTTGAGCATGTGCATAAAGCCCGAGTAGGACAGGCCGCCGATGAAGCGCATGACGATGATCATCAGCGCCGAGCCCGTGAGGAAGCAGGCGACGTTGACCGCCAGCATCACGCCCAGGCAGGCGGTGAAGAACAGGCGGCTGCGCTTGTCCGGGCGCTTGAACCACAGCGGGTAGAGCATGGCGCCGATGACCTGCCCGGCGCTCTCCATGGTAAGGGGCAGGGCGGCGGTGACGCCGACGCTCAGTCCCCCCACCGCCTGGTTCCACTGCTTGATGAGCATGGCGCTGTAGGGCAAGTACATGTAGTTGCTCAGCACCCGCAGGAAAGAGGCGATGCGCACGCCGGAGGAGATCTGCTCGTAGTTCTGCTCCGTGGGCTCGTTGAACTCCTTGCGGCTGCGGTTGTCGATCATGGCGGGGAGCTTGGTCATCTCCACGATGATGACGATGCAGAAGATGAACGTGGCAAGGAACATCAGGAACAGCTCGCCCATCTTGCCGTCGATGTAGTCCTGGGAGATGAAGGCCTCCACCAGCAGCGTGCCGTCCGCGCCCTGCAGCGGGATGGAGACCAGCGCGTCGTTCTGGCGGTGGAGCACGCTGTCGCTGTCGGAGACGACGGAGGAAACGCGCAGGTTCCACAGCACCGGCACGCTCTCCACCTTTTCGGCCAGGTACTCGTCCAGGCCGTACATCTCCTCATAGGGCACGCCCTTTTCGTACAGTTCGTCCGCGGTCTCGCGCACGTACTCGACGATGGAGGCGGCGTCCTCGCGTATGGCGGCCTCGTAGCGGTCCTGGAAGAGCAGGTAGTTCATCACGCCGATGAGGAGTATGGAGGCGATGATAATGCCCGAGGGCACGCCAAAGAGCAGGAACTTGCGCGTGCTCTCGTCCTTCTGCCAGAAGCGCTTGTGCATGACCGCGGCGTAGAGGAGTATGGCCGCCGCGCCCACGGCAAAGGCGATGGCAAGGTAAATGGCGGCGTCGCGCAGCATGGCGGTGCGCTGCGCGCTGTAGACGTCGGCAGGATAGCTCAGCGCGAAGAACCCGGCCAGGTTCTCGCCGTCGCGCACGGGCATGAGCAGCATCTCATAGCCGCCGCGGCTCAGGATCTCGTAGCCGCCGGACGAAGCGAGGCTCTCCATCGCAAGGCGCGTCTCGTCGCTGGCGGCGATCTGCGCGCTGACGGAGTCCGCGGCGTAGGTGGCGTTGAGCGCCTGCCCGTCCGGGGAGAGCGTGGCCACCTCAAAGCGGGCCTCGTCGGCAAAGAGGGCCTGCGTGCGGGCAAAGACGTCCTCGATGCCGTAGTAGCGGTCGATGCGCTTGCCGTAGGAGATCGAGGTCTCCATGTCGGAGATGACCTGCTCGCACATGGCGGAATAATAGCTCTGCTTGACCTCGCGGTAGTTCTGGTCAAAGCTCAGCACGCAGACCACGGACACCAGCGCCAGCGTCACAAAGAGGAAGACGCAGAATATGGCGATGACGGTCTTATAGCGCTTGCCGGTGATCTCGGTCCTGACGCTCTCTGTCATGCCGCCTCACCTCCCTCTGCGGCGGAGGAATAGATCGTCTCGCACGAGAGCAGGATCTCAAACCCGGGCCGAAAGCCTATGCGCTTGGCCGTGTCCAGATTCAGGCTCATGTAGGGGGAGGAGACGTACTCGCAGGGGATGTCGCCCGGCTGCGTGCCGGTGGCCACGCGCGCGATGGTCTCGGCCACGAACTGGCCCACGCCCTGGTTGTCGGTGGAGGCCACCAGCAGCAGCGCGCCGTCGCGCACGTAGTTTTCGCCGTCCTGCACAAAGACGGGGATGCCCGCCGCAAGGAACGGCTCGATCAGGGAGGCGAGATCCATGTCGCTTGTGACGAGGTCGGCGTTGAGCATATAGGCGTCCACGCCCCGCGCGATCAGGTCCTCATAGGTGGAGCGCAGAAGGTCGGCGTAGGCCTCGTTGCTCATCGAGCCCTGCTCGGGCACGAGCACGCCGGTGAGCTCTACGCCCAGTTCCTCCGCGCCGCGCTGGTAGTCGGACAGGGCCACGACCACGGGGTCGGTGTAGACCATGCCGATATTCGCAAACTCGATGATGTTGTGGTAGAACTTGATCTGCCGGTAATAGGGCAGGGGCTCGACCTGGGCCCAGACCTGGGGATCGCCCCTGTCCTCGGTGGAGTCGATGATGCCGGAGGCCACGGGGTCGGTGGCCATGCAGACCAGCACGTTTATGTCCAGGTCGCTGTGGCGCTGCATGAAGAGGCCGGGGTCCGTGCCCATGGCAAGGATGATGTCCAGGCCCTCCTCGGAGTCGATGTGCGCCCGCAGGCTCTGCACGATCTCCTCCTCGCTCTGGTACTCGGAGTAGTAGGCCGCGTCGCCCACGAACTCCACATACGGCCCAAGGTCCATCTCCGACAGCGCCTGCACCATGGCAACGACGTCCATGCTCGTCTCGGTAAAGGGCAGGCTGTCAAACTCGATCCAGCCCTCGTTTTTTAAACCCTGCAAAACGTAGTACAGATAGATGCTGGCCGGTTCGTACTCGTTGATGTCCAAAAGGCCTATGCGCAGCTTGCCGCCGTCCGGCTGCAGCGCGGGGGGGATGTCGCCCTCGCCCTCCGTCTGCCCCACGGTGACGCCGACGCTCGCTTCCCCGCCCTCGGCGCCACCGCTTTGGCAGGCGCACAGCGGCAGCAGCAGCGCCGCGCACAGCAGCAGCATCAGGAGCCTGCAAACGTTGTGTTTCATTCCCCGTATTTCCCCCTTCTTGGTTCTTCAGCGCCGCCGCAGGCGGTCGAGATAATCCGGCGCGCGCTCCGCCGCCGGCACAATGTCAGGATATAAATTCGCCAAGGCCACGCGATGTGCCTGCTCAAAATTCAGGTCCATCCAACTTTTTTCCGCTTCCTTCGCCGGCTTGCGGCAAAGAAGCTCCACAATGCCCACCGGCGCGCCGTCCCGTCCCTCCAGGAACATGGGGCCGGAGAGGTAGCCGGAGGGGTCGCGCCCGTCGACCGCCCGAGACAAGGCTTCGTGCCCGGCGCTCTGCAGCGCCCGCGCAAGGCCTTCGCGCATGGCGCGCAGGTACTCCGGCTGGAAGCAGCCGCCAAAGCAGCGCAGGTCGCGGGCAAAGAGCAGCGGCAGGAAGCTCATAAACAGCCCGGGGTAGATGTCCCCGGCCGCCAGCTTCTCCGGCACGGCGTCGTAGGGGATCGTCTCGCCGCTGCGCACACTTTTCAGCCCCCCTCCCTCGTCCAAAAGGGGCGTGCGGGTCCACTTTTCCCCTGCGGCCCAGAAGAAGCAGGTGCCGCCGCCGGCAAAGTTCCCCTTCTGCAGCGCGGCGCGGCTCCAGCAGCCGGTGGCGCCGTCAAGGTCGGACAGCAGCGCCTGGCGGAAAGTCGCATCGCGCAGCAGCAGGGCAAAGAGGGAGCCGGGGTCGCCGGCGTCCTTTTGCAGCAGGCGGGAGGCGACCTTTTCCAGGTCCACATAGGCGTAGCCCTCGCCAAGGGCCTCCTGCGTCAAAAGCAGGTTGATGCGGCAAGCCTGGTCCACATACGAGGGCAGGGCCAGCGTTTCCGGCGCGCCGTAGACGTCGGCAAGGACATGGCGCACGGTTTCAAGCATCTTTGGCGAAAGGCGCGCGGCGAACTTCTCCCCGGCAAGGGATTCCAGGGCCTTATCCACCTGCTGGCGCGTCATGGCGGGGAAGAGGCCGACGATGCTGTCGTTGAAGCGGTTGGGCAGCACGGGCACGCGCAAGGGGTACCTGCCGTCCAATGTGTCAAAGAGCAGCAGACCCTTGCCGTAGGAGGAGTTGTCCAGCGGCACGGAGCCACAGGCCAGCACCGGCAGCGCGCCCTCGCCCCCGCCGCGGCAGCGCAGGAGCTCGCGGAAGAGCAGGTTGCCCTGCACGGACTGGGCGAAGCAGTCCACGCCGTGGTGGTTGGCGGTGAGGGCGCAGTCCTTGAGCTTGTCCGCGATCCCGGCGGCCTGTGTCCTGCCCAGGGCCGGCTCCAGCACCGCGGCGGCGGCCTTTGGCAGGTCCTCCGGGTCCTGCAGGGGCGCGCGGGGCGGAAAGTCCGCCAGCCTCTCCACGTACTGCCGCAGCGTCAGCCCGCGCCCCCACTCCAGCGCCCGGGCCAGCGCCGGGCTGTGCGCGGCGGCCTGGCGCAGCAGGGGGCGCCAGGCGGCGCTCTCCGGGTAGTTCACATACTGCTTGGGCGTGCGGCGTCCGGTCTTAAAGGCCAGCTGGCAGTTGGCGAATGTGAAGCCCGCCTGGCGCATGATCTCCTCCACCGTGATCTCCTCCCCGCCCTGGCGGCCCAGCAGCACGACCTCGTCGCTGAGCGCGGCCTCGGGGATGTCGGTGACGTCGATGGTGGTGGTGTCCATGCAGGCCTCGCCCACGATGGGCGCGCGCTTGCCCCGCACCAGCGCCTGCCCGTTTTTGACGAACATCAGGAAGAGCGCGTCCTCGTATCCGCCCTGCACGGTGGCAAGGCGGCGCGCGCCCGCGCGGCTCTCCGTCTCGTGGTAGCCGGTGAAGGCCTCGCCGCAGACGGTCTTCAGGCTGATGATGCGGCTGCGTATGGACATCACCGGGCGGAAGGGCCGCTTCTCCCCCTGGAAGGGCAGCCCGTACAGCGCCGCGCCCACGCGCACCATGTCAAAGCGCGTCTCCGGCGCGGAGAGGGCGGCGGCGGTGGAGGCGGCGTGGACGCAGAGCGTCTGCCGAAGGCCGGCAGGCAGGGCGTCCAGCACGGCGTAAAAGCGCGAGAGCTGCTGCCGCAGGGCCCGGTCCGTGTCCACATAAGCGCCGTAGAGCTGGGTGTAGAGCCCGTCCAGGCGCAGGTTGCGCATCGTCTGCAGCTCCGGCAGCAGGCGCAGGAAGTCCTCGCCCGTCATGCCGGGGCTGCCGGCGCAGACGTCCAAACGCACGTGCACGGGCACGCGGCGGCCGTCCTTCTGCGGGATGCCCTCCGCCAGGGCGTTGAGGCGGCGGGCAAAGTCGATCCGGTAGATCGAGGGGATGACGTCGTAGCGCAGTACGTCGTGCGCCTCGCCGTCGTCTATGTCGCACAGGACCAGTATGGGCAGCGTGACGCCGCTGTCGCGCAGGTGGCGCGCCTCGTCCAGCACCGCCACGGCGACCATGTCCACGTCGGCATACTGCTCCAGCACGCGGGTCATGCGCACGTCGCCACAGCCGTAGGCGTCGCCCTTGACCACGCAGCAGAGCCGGACCGCGGGGCCCAGGGCCCGGCGCAGTTCCCGCACATTGCCAAGCACGCTCTGGACGTCGATCTCAATCATGGTCCTCTTCCTTTCCGTCTTTGTTAAGGGGCATACTCTCTGTATAAAAGCCTATGCGCTTTCGCGGTTTCAGCTGTCCAGCAGGTCTTCGTACTGGCGCAGGTCCTCGCGCACCACGACGATCTCGTTCTTGCGCTGCTCATAGACCGCGGCGCGCAGCAGGTGCTTCATGCCGATCTTTTCCCCCGCCGCCGCGGCGAGGAAGGCGGCGTGCAGCGTGATGTTGCGTATGTTGCCGCCGGAGAGGGCGAACTTCTCGGCCAGGAAGGCAAAGTCGATCTCGCCCTCCAGCGGCGCGTCCGGCGGCAGCAGGCGGCGGAAGAGCGCCTGGCGCATCGCGGCGTCCGGGAAGGGGAAGTGCACCACAAAGCGCATCCGCCGCAGGAAGGCCGGATCGAGGTTCTTGCTCAGGTTCGTGGCCAGTATCGTCACGCCCTCGTGCGCCTCCAGCTCCTTCAGGAGGAAGGCCACCTCGGCGTTGGCATGGCGGTCCTGGGCGTCACGCACCTCGGCGCGCTTGCCAAAGAGCGCGTCGCACTCGTCGAAGAAGAGCACGGCGCTGGCCTGCGCCGCCTCGGCAAAGGCGCGGCGCAGGTTCTTCTCCGTCTCGCCCACGTACTTGCTGATCACCTGGCTCAGCTGCACGGTGTGCAGCCGCATGTGCAGCGCCGAGGCAAGGCGCGAGGCGGCCATGGTCTTGCCCGTGCCCGGCGGGCCGGAGAGCAGTATGGACACGCCGCGGCCGTAGGACAGCCCCCGGCCAAAGCCCCATTCCTCGTAGACCCTGCGCCTTAGTTCCACCTGCTCCACCGCCTGGCGCAGCTGTTCCTTCTGCGCCCGGGGCAGCACGAGGTCGTCCAGGCCCCCTGTGGGGAAGGCGCGCTCTGCCATCTGCCCGGAGACGCGCAGCACGTCGTAGCAGGCGCTGTGCAGCTCCGCCGCAGTCAGGGCGCGGCCCAGGCTGTCCTGGCGGGCCCGCGCCGCGGCCATGGCCTCTTTGACGCGCCTCGGCAGGAAGAAGAACTTCTCCGCCAGCTCCTCCGCCGGGCCCTGCACGCCCCGCGCCCCGGCCTGCAGGGCAAAGAGCGCGGCGCGCTCTGCGTCCCCCGGCGGGGCGAAGTCCAGCTTCACGCCGCCGCCCGGCGGCAGCGCCGCGGCCGGGGGCAGCGCCGTCCCCGCCTGCGCCAGCAGGAAGACGGGCAAAAGCCCCGGCGGCAGGGCCGAGAGGTCGGGGATCTCCCCCGCGCCGCAGTCCACCGCAAGGCGCGTGCCGTGCAGCGCCGCGCGGGCGATGCCGTCGTCCAGCGTCTCCGGCCTGCACAGCGCAAGGCGCGCCCCGGCCCGGCGCAGGGCGGTGCGCCGCCCCACGCCCTCCGGGCCGCACAGCAGCGCCGCCACGGGCCGCCGCTGCTGCACAAGGCGGCGCAGGGCCGCGGTCTGCTCCTCGTGCAGGGGGCAGAACGGCTCCTCCGCGTCGTTTGCCGCCTCCTCGCCAAAGAGCGCCTGCACCAGCGCCGGCGCGGGGGCGAGCTCGCCCCTCCGCAGGGCCGACGCCTCCAGCAGCGGGGCCAGGCGCGGGCTCTGCCCAAGACGCAGGGCCGCGCGCGCGGTGAGCGCTCCGGCGGGCGCGCAGAGGAAAGCGGCCAGGCGCAGGGAGGGCCGCAGGCGCGAAATGTCGTCCTGCAAAAAGGCGAAGAGCTTTTTGTACTTTTCGTCCAGGTCCGCGGCCAGGGCAAAGCGCAGCGCGCGCTCCTCCTCCGCGTTCAGCTCGAGCGTGCGCACGGCGCGGGCATAGGGCAGGTCGGGCGTCTTTTGCAGGCGCAGGCGCAGCGCCTCGTCGATATCCGCGGCCTCCTCGCCCTGGCCCAGCGCGCGCTCGTCCCCGGCGCGGGCAACGTCCCGCTCAAACTGCTCGCGCAGCACCAACAGACCCGCAAAATCGCGCATCTCCGCATCGCGGCCCGCCGCCGGGCCGTGCGCGTAGGCGTGGGACAATGCCGCGTCCAGCCAGAGCGTCAGGCCCTGCGCAAGCTCCGAAACGTCGGCAAAGGGCGCGTCGGCGCGCAGGGCCAGCGCTTCAGCCCGCCGCATACGTCTCTCCTCCCTGCGCGCGGCGGCGCCGCACGGCGCGCGCCGCTCTTGGCGCCAGCGCGCAAAGGCAGCAGACCGCCGCGCAGCACAGCGCCAGCAGCGCATAGGGCCCGACCATCTCGCCAAAGGCGCCGCGCAGGCGGGAGGCGAGGTAGTCCTCGTCCATCACCGCGCGGATGCGGCCTTCTTCGCTGAAGTCCAGGCGGGCGACCATGTCCAGCGTCTCGTCGATGTCGTCCAGCCAGCCGTAGATGTCGTAGAGGTCGTCCACGCCCACGCCCTTGTCCATCACGCTCTCCACCTGCTGCTGCAGCACCTGGGCGATCTTCTGCACGGACTGGGAGGTGATGGTGCGCATTTCCACGCTGAGCTTGGCCGTCTCGATGCCGATGTCCAGGCCCTGGGCAAAGAGCACGGTGAGCGAGAGCAATACCGCAAGGGCCAGGGCGGAGAGGCGGCGGCGCCCGGCGCGGGTCAGGCGCGTGTGCACCAATAGGAAGAGCAGGAACACCTCCGACAGGATCACCAGGCTCTGCACCCGCCCCTGCGCCTGGTAGCTCTCGATGACGCGGGTCATGATGTCGTCGTTGAGCAGCACCATCAGCGTGCCGGCGCGCGCGCCGTCCGCCCCGTCGATGTCCATGAACATCAGCGCGTAGCCGAACTGCTCGCTGGAGGCGTAGAGCGCGTCGCCGCTGTGCAGCACGCGCAGGGCTTCCGGCTCCGGCAGCGCCTCGCCCGCGGCGTAGAGCAGCGCGTTGTCGTTGCTGAGTATGTAGGCGCCTTCGACGTAAGGGGAGGTGCGCAGGATCGACTCCAGCACCTCGTCCATGTTGAAATAATTCTCCAGGTTCTTGCCGTAGCGGATGCCGAACTCCAGGCTGGTGATGTACTGCGTCAGCTCCGTGGCGCGCAGGGACTCCTGCGCGGCGCGGTAGGCGTCGCCCACGGTCCGCTCCTTGGTCCGCACCGTCCAGCACAGGCCCGCGAACAGGCAGGCCAGCGCCAGCACATAGGTGAGCGCGTTTCGCATCCAGGTCTTCATCCGCCTCTCCGCCTTTCTGTCGTCGTTTAGGGAACCTGTACGGTAAAAATCGTGCTTAAGGAGATCTTGATCACGCCGCCGTAGGCGCAGGTGAGCATGGAGTTGGCATTCAGCGCCGGCGTGCCGCCGACGAGCACCGTGGGGCTGCCCGGCGCCCAGACGCCGACGAACACCGGCGCGCAGGGCATGGGCGTAAACGTGCCCACGGGCGTGATGGTGGCGGCGACCGCGGGGTTGAGCAGCGAGGAGCACATGCCGAACATCAGCCCCGCGGTGTCCTTGATCGTGGCCAGCGGCATGGCGCCGGAGACGCAGGTCTGCTGCGAGGATACCGTGATGGGGCAGGGCGCGACGCCAAAGGCGCACTGGCACATCGCCCCCATGGCGACGGGCTGGGCCACAGCCGATCCCTCCTTCTCCTTAGTCCAAAACGATGTCCGCCCGAGCGTCCGCATACGGCGCCGCTTCGGCGGTCTTTACGGCAAAGCCCCGCGCATACTTGATGAGCAGGCGCGCCTCCGTCTCCTCGCCCAGGGCGAGAAAGGCGCGCCCTTCGGCGTCCGGGCGCAGGGCGCGGCAGGGGCGCAGCAGCCGCCCGCGCTTGTGCGCAAGGCGCAGCGGCGTCTCCAGCGCGTAGATCGCGCCCTCCGGCAGGGAGAGGCGCAACAGCTCCCCCGCTTCGCCGTCCTCCAGGTAGAACAGCCCGGGCAGGGGCAGGCGGGCAGGCTTTTCCGGGGCGAACAGGCGCAGGGCGCGCGCCCCGGCCGCCGCGTCGTCCTGCGCCAGGCGCAGGCTCTGCCTGTCGCTGCCCAGGCGGTAGACCTCCAGCTCCCGCGGCGGCCTGCCCGACTTGTCCAGGAAGCGCAGCGTCAGCGTCGTCACCCGGCGGCCGAAGCGGTAGTCCGGCGCGGGCAGCAGGCGCAGCGTCTCCAGGCGCGGCTCCTCCCCCTCTCCAACGCCGGGGAAGGTCAGCCTCTCCCCCTGGTAGCCGGGCGCGCGGACCGTGAGCTCGTGCATGCCCGGCCCGGGGGACAGGAACACGAACCAGCCGCCGTCCTTCTGGATGGGCCGCGCTTCCTGCCCGTCCAGGGAAAAGCGCAGCGCGGCGGGCTTTAGCGGGCGGCCGGTGAAGTCGTCCAATATCTCCAGTGCCAGGGCCACGTCCAGTGCGATCATGTCGTCTTCTCCTCCGTTTCGATGCGGATGTGGCGCACGCGCGCGACGGAGCGCACGCGCTCGGAGTCGAGCAGCACCGTCTCCACCCGGCAGGAGAAGGAGAGCTTGTAGGGCTTGTTGCTGCCGCTCCAGGCCCGCTGCAGCGCCTCCTGCCGCTCGCGGTCGTTCTCCAGGCTCAGGCGCACGGGCTGGCCGGAGGCGGCGAGCGAGCCGCCGCAGTAGGGCGCAAGGTCCGGGTGGTCGCGCACCACCTGCATGGCCCGCCCGAGTATCCGGTACTCGTCCGCGGCGCGCGTCTGCACCGGGGCCTTGGAGTGAGCCGTCAGCGCCAGGTGCAGGTTCAGCGCCAGGGGCGGCATGCGCTGGGCGTCCCGCCCCTCCGTCTGGAAGGCGTAGGGCGACTGGCGCCTGTGCGCCTCCTCCTCCAGCGCGTAGAGGTAGACCGTGAGCTGGAAGTCCTCCGGCTCAAAGGGCGTGCACAGCCCGATGAGCTCGGGCTTGGAGATCGGCTCCGGCGTCATCTCCCGCCGCAGCAGCTCCGCCACGGCCTCCGCCGCCTCAAAGATCGCCGTGTATTCGGCCATCGTCCCATCCTCCCTCTAGCTGTTTGTGCCAAGGTATTCCGCGAGCAGGCCCGCCTCATCGCTCAACGCGCCGCCGCAAGTCTCGTTGACGCGGTAGAGCAGGCGGCTGTAGTCCGCCATGGCAGTGAAGAGCTCCAGGCGCGATTGCCGCATGTCCCCCGTCGCGGCGGCAAAGTCCGCGTCGCTGGCGTTGCCCATGATGAGCGAGAGGGCGACTTCCTCGCGCGCCTCCTGCGCCTCGCCATAGGCCTTTGCCGCCTCCTGCAGCGCGGCGTACTGCAGGGCGATGTCGATGTAGTCCTGCTCGATCTCCTGCACCGCCTTCTGCTTGTCCTCCATCAGGCCGTAGGCGACGATGCTGTCCTGCAGGAAGGAGAGCGCGATCTCCTCCGGCTGCAAGGTAAAGAAGAAGTCGCGCGCGTTGTAGGTGCTGCCGCTGATGTCCACGCCCGTCATGGCGCGCACGGAGGAGATGTGTTTCAGCTGCTCGAGCTGGGCCGTCTGCAGCGCCGTCTGCGCCTCGTCCACCGCCTCCTGCGCCGCCGTCACGTCCTCCGGCGCCGCCAGCGCCATCAGCTGCGCCTCCTCTGCCTGCGCAAGCCCCGCCTGCGCCTGCGCCAGCGCGTCCTGCTTGATGGAAACGTCCATCTGCGACAGGACCACGTCGTGCAGCGCCTCGGCCAGGGCCGTGCGGCTGGAGAGCTGGTGGTCCGTACAGGCGGCAAACAATGCCTCGACGTCCGCGTATTCCACCGTTTCCGCCGTCTGCGCCGGATCCCCTGCCGACGTGCTCGGTGCAGCCGACGCACTCGGTGCGGCCGACGTGGCGGGCGTGTCGCCGTTGGCCAGGACCGGCAGGGGCAGGAGCAGCAGCAGCGCCAGAAGCAGCGCCATTCCTCGCGTCTTCACTTACGATCTCCCTCCTCCGGACAGGCCGTCGTACACCGGCGCGGGCGTCGGCCCGGCGGGTTCCTCCGCCGCCTGCCCGTCGCTCTCCTCTGTGCCGTTCTCCTCTGTGCCGTCTGCGGCTGTGCCGTCGGCCGTCCCGCCGCCGGTCGTCTCCCCGTTCGCGGCTGTGCCGTCCGCATCCGTGCCGTTCGCGGCTGTGCCGTCGGCGGGCGCGGTCAGTCCAAGGTCGGAGAGCAGGCCGTCGATCAGGCTCTCCTCAGCGTCGGCGGGCGTTTCCGCCGCGCCGCCCTCTATGGCAAGGTCGGTGTAGGAGCGCCACTCGATGAGGTCGATGTTGCCCGCCTCGTCGCGCCAGAGGCGCAGCGTGTAGGCGCCGTAGTCATAGCGGGTGACGTCGTGCGGCACCTGGGCCGTGGCCGCGACGCCCGGCAGCAGCAGCGGCGTTTCGCGCCCCTCCCGCACGTCCGTGTAGCCCTCCGGCGGGACGAAGGCCGCGCCGGAGAAGCGGGAGAGCAGGCTCTCGCCGTAGAGGTAGAGGCGGTGCACGACGATCTCGGCGTCGTTGTAGCCGTAGTTGCAGAAGACCGCCATGTCCGCGCCGGGGTTGTCGATGACAAAGCCCTGCTCGGCGCGGGACTCGCTCAGCTCCGCCCCGGCAAAGACCGTCTCGCGCAGGTCGCCCACCGGCAGGTCCAGCACGGAAGCGCCGTCCGGGAAGCCGGAGGCGAAGTTCCCGGTAAAGACCGCCGCGCCGCCAACGTAGAGCGTGCCCGCGCCCTGGGCGCTGCCGTCGGCAAAGCCGCCCGCGTAAAGGAGCGCGCCCGCGGCGTCGTAGAAGCTGGCCGCGCCCAGGATCTCTCCCTGGACAAACGCGCCCTCCACGCGCGCGCCGTCCTCCCTATGCAGCGTGCCCGTGCCCTCGTAAAGCCCCTGAGAGAAGCCGCCGCTGTAGAGCACCGTGCCGTCCGCCCGGTAGAGCGTGCCCTCGCCCTCGCGCTGTCCCTGGGCAAAGCCGCCCTCGTACTCCTTTTTGCCGTCGGCGTAGTACTCCGTGCCCGTGCCGGACTTTAGGCCCTGTTCAAAGCCGCCGTAGTAGGTGCGCGCGCCGCTCTCGTCGTAGAGCGTGCCCTGGCCGGAGGCCTGGCCCTGGGAGAAGGTGCCCTCGAACTTCTTTGCCCCGCTCTCGTAGTAGAGCACGCAGGCGCCGTCGATTTGCCCGGCACTGAACGTGGCGCACTCGGCGCGCACCGTGCCGTCGGGGTAATAGGTCTTGCCCGCGCCGCTGTACAGGCCGTCCTGGAAGCCGCCCTCGTAGGCCAGAGCGCCGTCCTCGTAGGCCTTGCCCTGGCCGCTCTGCGCGCCGGAGACAAAGTCGCCCTCGTAAGCAAGGAGCCCGCCCGCATAGAGCCTGCCCTCGCCCTGATAGGCCCCGGCGGAGAACTCGCCCTCGTAGAGGAGCTGCCCGTCCTCGTAGAGCTGGCCCTCGCCCTCGTAGAGCCCGGCGGCAAAGCCGCCCTCGTAGACCACGCTGCCGTCCTCGCCGCGCCGGATGCCGTGGCCGCTGTACAGGCCGTTTTCGTCGAAGCTGCCCTCGAAGGCGGCGACGCCGTTCTCGTAGTACTCCGTGCCGCGCCCGGTCTTTACGCCCTCGCGCAGGCGGCCGGAGAAGGCGATCTCGCTCAGGGCCTCGTCGTAATAGAGCTCCACCCGGCCGGTGTGCGTCTCGGCCCTGTCGTCCAGCGCGTAGATGCGGGCGGTGAACCAGCGGCTCTCCATCCAGGGCCAGACGAAGAAACGCCCGGCCAGAAAGAGCGCCACCAGCACGCCGATCACCACGAAGATCAGGGACTTTGCCACATAGACGGGCCCGGCGTCGATGTAGTCGGCGCGGGACTTGGGCTTGACCTTGACGGTGGTGACGGTCTTGACCACCTTGGGCACGACCTTGGAGGCCTGGCGCGTCAGACTCGCCGCACTGCGGGCCCGCGCGTAGAGCGAGCGGAAGGGCCGCAGCAGGGCGTTCTTGAGCATGCGAAAGACCATGACGATGGAGCGATAGAGTGCGTTAAACAATGTCTTTTCCTCCGCTTTGGGATCCCCGGGCGCGTTTTACATGGTGCGGTAGCCGGGGCTGCCGCCGCCGTGCAGGCGCGCGTCCGCGCAATAGAGGTAGTTGCGGGAGACGCCGTCGTCAAAGGCGGACTTGACGATCTGCAAAAACAGCAGGCGGGCGCGGGCCATGTCGCCGCTCTCGTAGGCGGCAAGGGCCTTTTCGAACTGCGGCTGTATGGTCTCCTTGGTCTTGAGCAGCGCGTAGGGGTCGCCGTCGTAGACGTCAAAGAGCTGCAGCGGACGCCCGTTGTCGTAGTAGGTGCCGATGGCGCGCAGGCGGTAGGGCTCCGCGTCCCCCACGACCTCGCGCGTGCAGAGTATGTAGACCGAGCTTGGCGCCTGCAGCGCGCAGAGGCGCTCGGCCTGGGCCACGATGTCGGAGACCACGGCCGGGGACATGCGCTTTTCGTCGCCTATGATGCCGAGCATGACGTCGCCGCCGCACAGCGTCAGGCGCACGTCCACATCGCACAGGCCGCGCGACTTTCTGTCCTCGCTTAAAGCCTGGGCGGCTTCGCGCAGGCGCAGGGCGGCGCGCAGGGCGTCGTCGCTGCGGGAGAACACGGCGATGAAGTTGTCGGCGTTAAAGTCGTAGACCGTGCCACCGTTTTCCGTCACCAGGGGGGAGAGGTGCTCGATGACGTCGTTGATGTTCTGGAACAGCGCCTTGGTGGAGTCGGCCACGCGCCTGTCGGCAAAGGAGAAGTGCAGCCGCAGCAGCGTCATGCGCTTTTCCACGCTGGAGTTCTTGCCCACGCCCTCGATCGTGCTCTCGCCCAGCAGCTGCACCAGGTTCTCCGGCACGAAGCGGTAGTAGGAGCGGGAGACGTCCTCCAGGCGGCGGGTGTTGTCGCGGATCTTGTGGGCCATGGCGGTGAAGGCGTGGGCCAGGTTCTCCACCTCATCGCCGGAGCTTACGTGGATCTCCACGTCGTAGTTGCCGGAGCTCACGGCGTCCACGCCGCGGCGCAGGCGGCGCAGCGAGCGCACGGTGAGGCTCTCCACCAGCAGCAGCGCCGCGAACAGCACCGCGCAGGCCGCCACGAGGAAGATCTGCACGCGGCGGAAGAGCTCGGTGAGCGACGCGCCCACGCTCGCCGCGCTCATGGCGGCGATGACGACGCGATCCTCCCCGGCCGGGACCAGGGCGTACATCGTCTCGCCCAAGGGATCCCGCAGGCGCAGCAGCTGCTCGCCGCCGGCAAGCGCGCTGTCTATGGCCCTGCCAAGGTCCGCGCTCAGGGGCACGGCGCTGTAGATGACGCCGCTTACGGCGCTTTCGCTGGTGGCCTCGAGCAGGCGCGCGCCGCCGTCCTGCGCAACGAGGCTGAAGTAGGCGGGGATCTGCGCGCCGTCGGAGCCGATGAGCTTCACGCCGGCGCTGCGCACGGCGCGGGCGCGGTCCGCCTCGTCCAGGTCCCGCACCTCCGCCGCCAGCACGCGCGCCGCGGTGCTGACCTGGTGCTCGTACTGCACGGTCATGGCGCTCTCCATCTGCGGCAGCAGTATGAACTGCAGGAGCACATAGACCAGTATGATCAGGGAGATGCCGATGAGCACCGCCTGGCGCACCAGGACGGAGACGCGCATCTTGAGCACGTTGCAGTAGATGTCCCAGAGCAGCACCGTCACCAGCAGCGCGCCAAGGAGTATGGCCGCGGCGACGAGCTTGCCGGTGTCAAAGCCGGTGCGGCGGGCCTGCGGGCTCTCGCTCAGGCGGGACTCGCTGCCGGTGAACACGCGCCAGCCCTCGTCGTAGAGCAGGCCGGAGAGCTGGCCGCGCGCGCCCACGGCCACCTCGGCAAAGTCCGAGAAGCGGCGCCCCGCCCCGATGTCCAGGTTCCCCGGCACGATGGCGGAGACGCTCCCCTGCGCAAGGTTCACCTGGCCCACGCCGCCGCTTTCCGCGTCCAGATAGTAGAACGTGTTGCCGCTGCCGTGATACATGCGGAAGGTGCGCACATTCCCCGCGCCAAGGGGCTCCATGCGCGCGCCGTCGGCGGAGGAAAGGCGCAGCGAGCCGTCGGCGTAAGAAGCGGCAAGGCGCCCTTCGGAGGTGACGTACAGGGCGGTGACGTCCTCTCCCGCCTCGACATAGGCCAGCGCCGTGACCGCGCCGCCGCTCTTTTCGTGCGCCAGTATGGCGGCCTGACCGGCGTTGAGGTAGGCAAAGTAGACGCGGTCGTCGTCCTCGCTCATGGCGGCGAACATCGCGCCGCCGCGCGGGGCGCGCAGCGTCTCCGTCTCGATGGGTTCGTCATAGGGCGTGTCGTAGAGGGAGCCGTTTTCGTCCAGCGCCACGAGTATGGCGCGGGAGGCGGTGCGATGCACCAGGTCCGCCTCAAACCCGGCGACGTAGATGTAGTTGTCGCTGGTGACGAAGATGCTCTGCACCACGAAGCGGTCCGCGTCCGTCATGACCGGCAGCTCCGCGTCCACGATGAGGTTGCCCTGGTCGTCGGTCTTTACGATGCGGTTGGCCCCGTCCACGTTCTCGACGTAGTAGACCAGGCCGTTTTCGTCCATGGCCAGGGCGTACTGCGTGCCCGCTTCCGCCGCGCCGCCGCGCCCGAACACCGCGCCGTAGAGGTAGTCCCCCAGCGTTGTGACGACGCAGGTCAGCACGCAAAGAAGGATCAAAAGGAATGCGCCAACTTTTTTCACGGCCGAAACTCTCCTCCCTGTCTGCGCCGGCGCGCAGGTGTGTAAGGCTCAGATCGCCTCATCGCGCAAACGCCTGCGGCGCTCGCGCGCGTCTTTTCGTCTTTTGCGCCAGCGCTTCCAGCTGCGCTTGAGGAAGCGGAACGCCTTTTCCAGCAGCCGGCCCTTGCCGCGGCGGTCCTCCCGCATGACGGGCAGCAGCTCCCGCCAGGCGGAGTAGAGCGCGGCGATGCTGGCGTACGCCCCCGCCTCCGCCGCGTCGAGGAAGTCGATCTGCGCGTCCGTGGCGCTCCAGGGGCGGCGAAGGATGCGGCTGAGCCGCTGCCCCAGGGCGCAGGTGGCGCTTTGTGAGGCGTCCGCGGGCGGCAGCAGGCAGTTGACAAAGACGCTGCGGGCCTTGCGGTCCACGACGAGGTTCTGCGACGCAAAGAGCTCGCACAGCAGGTCCTTTGGCATGGCGGCGCACTCCAGGGCGGCGTGGAGCAGGCTCTCGGCGCAGTCCTCCCGCTCCTCCGCCTCCATGTCGCCGCCGCGAAGGGGGAAGCAGGCGTCAAACTCCTCGCCCTCGTGCAGGACAAAGACGGCGGTAAAGCGCCCGTCCTCGGTGAAGGAGCGCACATAGTCCGGGCAGACGGCCTTGTCCATGCCGTAGAACAGGGGGACCATGCGCCGCGGGGCCGCCCCGCCCGCGTAGACGTTGAGCAGCAGCAGCGGGCGGGTGGAGACCTCGATGTCCAGGGCGGAAAAGGCCTCGTAGCCCTCCGCCTCCTGCAGGCGCCGGATCCGCTTATAGCGGCCAAAGCCGGCCATGTTGACGCGCGTCATGCCCTGTTCCTCCTTCTACAATCGGCGTTTCACTCCTCCACGATCACAAAGGCGCTGACCTTGACCTCCGGGTCGTAGCGGCTGGCGGCGACGATCTCGTAGGTGCCGCGCTCGTCCGGCGCCTGGTAGAGGCCGTTCTTGTCGATGGAGCCGCCGTTCTTGTCCTTGACGGACCAGATCACCTCGCGGTCCTCGCAGCCGTAGACCGCGGCCTTTAAGTGCAGGCGGCCGCGGGCGGGCACGCGCTGCACCTCCGGCACCACGCGCACGGAGACGGCCTCCTCCTTGCGCACGGCGGACAGGTCGCGCGTCACCTTGGAGGCGTAGTAGCGCACGCGCAGCACCGAGCCCTCGACGTTGTCCAGCAGCCAAACGCCGACCTTGAACGTCCCCTTCTCCGGGTAGACGATGGCCGCGGTCTGCACCTGGGGCGCGGCGGTAGCGCGGGACTTGAACACCTCGCGGTTGCCGAAGAACTGCGCCTTTTCGCCGTTCTCCTCAAACTCCACGGCAAGGCGGATGTCCACGTTGCCTATGCCAAGGTTGTGGGGAATTTCCTCCGAAACATAGCGGGCGTTGACTCGCAGGCCACTAGACATGGGGATCTCCACAACGCCCGAGGAGGTGGCGTAGTCGTACTCCTGGGCGCGGGGGATGCCGAAGTGAAAGTGCAGGGAGCGCGTGGCGTGGCTGTAGCGGGCCTGGGCCTGCGGCTCCTGCCAGCTCTTGAGCGTCTCGACCTCGCTGCTCACTTCCAGCGGCGCCAGGCCCTCGCCCGCCTGGCCCTCGGCGCTCTTGCGCAGGCGCTGGTCAAAGGGCAGGGCGGCGACCGAGCCGATCATGGTCATGGCACCGGCGGGCAGGAGCTGGAGCTTGGCAAGATAGATGGGCAGGTCCCCGGCCTGCAGGCGGGCGCGCAGATTGTCCTTTACGGCAAGATAGGCGCTTCTCTCCTCCTCGCTGCCGCAGATCTGGGCCTTGGCGGAGAGCTGGAGCGCCACTTCCTCCCCCGCGTCGCCAAAGCGCACAGAGAGAAGGCCGCCGCCCGGGGCGAGCTCCGCCGCGGTACCGGCCAGGTTCGGCGCGTGCAGCGGCAGGTGCAGCGTGCGTATGTGGCGCTGCTCCAACGGATTTTCCTTAAAGCTGTAGTGGATGTGCGCGCTGCCGTCCTCGCCGGTGAAGAACTCGCTCTCCAGCGTAAGGTCCAGGGAGACCGGCGTCTTCAAATCGGACTTTAGCAGCAGGAGCGTGGCGGTAAAGTCCTCCTCGCTGCGCACGGCCTGCGGCATGGCAAAGGCCACCGTGACGTCGCGGCTCTGGTAGAGCAGGCTGACGTTCTCGTACCCTGCGGCGGTGAGCAGGCGGGGAATGTCCGGCTCCTCGACATCGAGATACAGGCGGTAGCCCTCCTCCGTCTTGTTGCACTGGTTCTCCTGGCCCTCGGCGGCGACGACGCCCACGGGCTCCGCGTCCTTTTCGGCGTACTGCAAACAGAGGTAGCACTGGGGGGCGCTGCCGAGCTTGTCGTACCCCTCCAGCATCTGCAGGCGGCGCACCACCGGGGAATCGACCACGACCTCGCGGCCGAGGTAGTCCAGCGCAAGGCCGCTCTCCAATAGGAGCGTGTAATCGTCCGCCTGGGTCACGCCCAGACCGCACACGACGCCCGCGCCCAGCACCGCGCGGTTGATCAGGCGGCGCTTGTTGTTCATATAGGTCTGTTCCAGCTCAAAGTCGCGCACGGTGAGGAGCTTGCCGTAGAAATAGCGGTTGCGCTCCAGCGGGAAGATGCTTGCGTTCTTCATTTGGGTTCCCCTCCAATCACGGTGTCGTACTGTATGGCGGCCCTGCGGTCGATGGCGGCGCCGGTGTGGCCGGATATGACGGAATTTACGCCCAGGTAGGTGTGGGCGTCGAGGTAGACGCTGTCCTTGAGCAGCACGAGCTCCGCCTGGGTGTCGGCCGGTATGACGTTGTCAATGGCTTCCCGGAAGTCCTTGACCGCCTCCTGCGTAGGAAGGCAGCGCGCCAGCAGCAGGATGTGGAAGACGTTCTCCTGCGTGCCGAAGAGCCGGATGTAGAGCGCGGCGTCCTTGCCGCTCAGCTGCATGGGCTCGACGCGGAAGTGCTCCACAAGATAGGGCCGCGCGCCCGTCAGGCGCTGCACGCGGCGCTTGATGCCCTCCGGCGTCTGGGCGCGCTCATAGCCCGCCACCGCGCCGCGCACCACCTCGCGCAGCTCCTCGTCATTAAGGTGCGGCTCATTCACCCCCACCCAGGAGGCGAGATAGCGCAGGTTCTCCCCGGTCTGTTTGTCAAAGTCGAGGTTCTGCTCAAAGTGGTCGATGCGCGCCTCCAGGTCCTTTACCATGGCGTCAAACACCGACAGGAAGCGGAACAGGAAGCCATCCCTGTCGCTGCGGGCGTAGACGGCCGGCAGGTAGTCCAGCATGTGGTCGCCGCCCACGCGGGCGCGCACGGCCCGCAGCACCGGCGGCGGCCCGCCGGTACACACGATCTCCACCTTGACGTAGAGGTAGCGGCCGCGCAGGTTCAGCAGCACGTCCCGCCCGTCGACAAACCCGGTGCGGTAGAGCGGGTCCGCCACGCCCGTCTTGACGGACGGCGGCACGTACGGGTCGCGCAGGTAGTCCTGCAGGCTCACGCCCTCCTCCGGCAGCACGTCGTTGTCCGCGGCGAAGGCGGAGACGCGCGCCATGCCCTCGAACTCGTCGATGTCCAGCGTAAGGCGCGTCCAGGCAAAGTCGCGCTTGCCCCCGTCCAGGCGCGGCAGGTAGACGCAGCCGCGGGCAATGCCGCCCGTCTCCTTCAGCGTCAGCCCCTCGCCCTCGGGGCGGAGGTTGACCAGCAGCCCGGCAGCAAAGTCGCTGCGCCGGTTGACGACAAGATAGTTGTCCATGTCTCCCCCTCCCCTCTAGCGGTAGACCTCCAGCGCGCCCAGCTCCGGCAGGGCGTGCGGCGGCAGGAGTATGTCCCCGGCGGCGCTGCGTCCGGCGCGGGCGCTCTCGGCGTTCATCTGCAGATTCTTTACGCCGAGCACGCCCTCCGCCTGGCCGATGGCCCCGGCGATCTCGCCCTCGGTGATGCGGCTGCCCAGCCTCCAGCCCTTTTCGTCGCTGCGGAAGCAGGCCTCCAGCGCGCGCCGGACGCCCTCCTCCACGTTCCCGGCGCCGGCGCGGACAAGGAGCGTGACGCTGATGTCGATGCGGATGTAGAGCGGGGCCACGGCCTTGACATAGGTGCAGACCGGGCGCACGCGCTCCAGCTGCGCCTGCACCTTTTGCAGGAAGTCCGCGTCCGGCATGGGGCGCGGCCCGGCGCTGTAGGGCAGCACCGCCACGGTCACGCAGCGGGGCGCGCGCATGGGCCGGTCCGGGTCAAAGCCGGCGATGGCCCCGGCCTGCATCACGCGAAGGCCGGGCGTTGCCCGAGCAAAGGCGGCGTAGTCCGCCTCCGTCACGGCGCGGGCCGTCTCCTTTAGGCGGCGCATCAGCCGGGCGCGCACAGCTTGCACGCTTTCGCGGTCCCGGCCCTCCCAAAACTGCCCGGCCTGCACCCGCGCCTTGCGCGCGCCGATCTTGAGCGTCTGCGCCGCGGGAAAGCGCCCCTGCGCCCCCAGCGTCAGGGAGAAGTCGCGCAGCAGCAGCGCGTCCGGGCCCGCCGGGGCGACCTCGCCGCGCTCGTTGTCGCCAAAGACGAACGCGCCCGCCTCCGCGTCCAGGGCAAAGCAGCGGTCAAAGGGCGTAAGGGCGTTGAGGTCCGGGGCGTAGTTCCACTCCACATAGCGCTCGCCCCCCTTGGTGCGCGTCCTGCCCAGTATGCGGGCGGTGCCGACGTCCGGCAGCGCGCCGTCCAGGGGCAGGGGCCAGGCAAAGCCGCTGCGCCCGCCGCCGTCGGCGCTCAGGTGCGGCGCCATCCACTCCTCGTAGAAGATGGCGCGCAGATTCGGCTGTCCATCCTGCACGGGGTCAAAGGGCAGGTCCGCCTGCACGGCCTCGGGCGTGTAGACGAGCTGCTCCACGGCGCGCCAGCCGTACTCGTCCCGCGCAAGCAGGAAGCAGCGGCCCCGCTTCTCCAGCAGGCCCTCGCGCAGCACGCGGGCGCGGCGGCCGGAGACGGTGAAGTCCGCGCTGCGCACCAGCGTCTTCCTCTGCGCGGCGCGGGCAAAGGCGGCGCAGACGCCGCAGAGCTGCGGCTCCTCCTCGCAGCCGGGCTCCTCCAGCACAACGCGCACCCAGGTCGCCTCCCCGCGCTGCAAGGGGTCGGTCGCGCCCTCGCCCCTTGCGTCCAGCACGAGCGCGCCGGTGCAGGAAAAGGCGCGCGTCTCGTCCCGCAGGATCGGGAATTCCCTGCCGGAGCCGCCAAAGACGCGGATGCGCCGCCCGGGCGCTTCGTCCGGCAAAAAGGGGTTGCGCTTTACCGGGTAGTCGTCGGATAGCGTCAGGAACAGGGAGAGCGCCTCGCCCGCCCGCGCGCGCTCCAGCCCAAACCACAGCGCGGCCCCGCCGGAAAAGGCGCGGATCTTCATGCCGTCGCGCAGCACGAGCTCGGTGATGTCGGTGACCGCTCCGCCCGCCTCCAGCAGCACGCTGCGCACGCGGTCGCCGCCAAGGCGCTTATCCTCGGTGAATGTGAACGTCGCGCCGCCGGGCGCGGCGATCTCGTCGCCCGCCCGCAGCTCGATCTCCCCGTCCAGATCGGAAAAGCAGATCGTGGCCTGTGCCGGCTCGATGTCCCCGCGCTCCATGCCAAGGAGCTTCAGGTACATGTTCAGCGTCCGCTCCGTGGGACAGTTCAGGTGGTACTGCTGCATCTCCTTGTACCAGCTGAAGAGCTCCAGGATCGTGATGCCGGGGTCGTGGGCGTTGTGGTCCGTCCAGGCGGGGAAGACGGTGGGTATGGACTTGACCGCCTCCTCGACAATCTCGGCAAAGGTCTGGTCGTCCAGGTTTTCGGTGCGGAGCATGGGCTCACCTCGCTTTTTCCGTAATGGCTAGATGCGCAGCACGTGGCGGCCGCTGCGGGGCACGGCGAAGGGATAGGCGCTGCCCACGTCCAGGGCCACGACGCGGCGGCGGTTGTAGTCGAAATAGCTGCCCTCCATCAGCACGTCGCGCACGGCCTGCACATGCGGCACGCGCCGCAGCGCGGCGTAGAGGTCGGTCAGCGACGGCAGCGCGCCGATGGGGTTCTCCTCCCGGCGGGAAACGGGGTCGAGCAGCGCGTCCAGGCAGGACTGCGCTCCGCGCTCGGCCTCGGCGGCGTTGTCCGGGCTGTCCACCTCCACCGCGGCGGTGACGCTGACCGTCATCACCTGCGCCGGCAGCACGTGCAGGCCCTCGCGCGCAAGGCGGCTGTCGCACACCCCTTTCAGGTACTTCTCCACCCGCTCGCACATGGCCAGCACGTGCGCCTCGTTGTCGTAGGCGGCGCTGAGCAGCACCACCGTCACGTGCCCGGGGCGGCGCGCGCCGTCCTCGTCGGTGTTGGGGAAGCAGCGCACGGCGCGCACCTCGGAGAAGTTCTCCAGCACCAGGGACTCAAAGTCCGCCTTGGTGACGGCGCGGCCGCGGTGGCGCAGGCGCTTGGGGCCGAGGCGCTCCACCAGTTCCACGCTCTGCAGGTCGTTGCCGCCGGACAGGGGCAGGAAATTGTAGACGCGCGTGATCCCCGCGGCGGCGGTGGTGATGCCGCTGATCTCGTCCACGCCGATGTTGCCGCGCGCGCCGCCGCCAAAGGCGTAGGAGACGCGGATGTTGTCCTCTCCGGCGGGGGGAATGGCGCCGTGCACGCCGTCGCCAAAGTCGATGCGCATGTCCTCGGCGTCCAGTTCGTAGGCGCGAGCGCGCGGGCCGCACAGCGCCAGGCTCTGCACCCGCTCCCAGCGCACGAACAGGCGGGAGAGCCGCCCGTCCGGCGCGTTCTCGGCGCGCACGCGCTCCGGGGACTCGCGGCGCAGGGCTGCCGCCTCCGCCTCGCTCAAAACCGGCAGCTCGTCCACCCAGACCTCGGCGAAGAGCACCGGCCCCTCGTCCAGGCGCAGCCGCTTTCCCGCCTCGTGGATCTCAGTGGAAAAGACGGCCTCCGGCGCCTGCTGGCGCTCCGTCACGTGGACGCAGTTGGGCAGGGCGCGGCGCAGGCGCGGGTGGTCGGGCAGGGCGCGGCCGGTCCGGTCCACCAGGCGCACAAAATAGCCGGACAGGCCGAAGCGCTCCGTCGGACGGAGCAGCTGCGGCAGGTAGCACTTCAGCACGCCGCTGTGCGTGCCCTCCTGCGTGCCGTCGCGGAATGTGACTTCCTCAAAGCCGCGGCCGAAGAAGGCCTCCAGCCCGAGGCGGCGGGCGCTGCGGCTGCGCCCCTCCATCTCCAGGTACAGCGTCACCGGGTACCCCTGCGGCGGGGCGTCGAAGCAGAGGTAGAGCGCCGGGCGGGCGTCCTCCATCGGCTCATAGAGCGTGGCGCCGGCCTCGCCCTCGCCCACGGGGAAGACCGTGCGCGTCAGGTTGTTCTCCGCCGAAAGCGCCTGGAGCGGCCGCGGCGCGCTGTAGCGGAAGGAGAGGCGGACGCCCGTGACAAAGGGCAGAAGGCGCGTGGCGTAGAGGTGGAAGGCGTTTTCCACTCGCGTTGCGCGGGCGCGGATCCAGCAGCGCTCCACCGCGCCGACGGTGGTCGGCTCCATGTCTTCCGGCAGACGGAAGGTGAGACGCTTTGTGCCATCGTCCCCCTCGCCGAAGGGGTTCTCATCCCCGCGCACCGGCAGGTGCGCCCAGCCCGCGCCGTTCCAGTACTCCCAGACCACCTGGGAGACGTAGCGGCGCGGCGGCTCGGGCGGGCTCTCCTCCTTCTCGATGACCATCTTGTCGCGGAAGTCGTAGCGCGCCTCCTCCTGGTCCGCCTTGCGCGCAAGTATGTGCATATCCAATTCCAGCGTCACGTCCGCGCCGCGCTTTGCCAGCACCTCGTCCGCCGCCACGTAGAAGGCGTCGTAGGGCAGCATGTTCTCCGCAAAGCAGTAGCCGCCGCGCTCCTGGTCCAGGGGCAAATCGTTGGCGTAGATCTCGCTGGCGGGCAGGCTCTCCCCTTGCGCGTACTCGCTGGAGACGCGAAGGAAGCGCACGCTGAGGCGGGCGTCGGCCCCGGCACGGCGCATGGTGCAGCGCAGGCAGGCGCCGCCGTCCATCTCCTCCCCCTCCTGCGCCGGGCAGGGGGAGACGGGCAGGCCGTCGCTCTTTTCCAGCACCACGGCGTCGCCTTCGGCGCGCACCTTGTTTAAGGGGCGCCAGGCGTCGCCGGCGTAGATCTCCCAGAGGGCAAAGTCCGGGTCGGCCAGGCGCTCGGCGCTCTGGCGGGCGAGGTAGGCGGCGCTGTCCCCCACCTGCACGCGCAGGCGCGCGGGGCGGGAGAGGCGGAAGACCTCGTCCTGCCGAAGGACGCAGGCGTGGCGCTGCAGATTCCTGCCCTCCGGCACGGCAAAGAGGTCGAAGCTCTCCTCCCCTTCCCCGCGCAGGGCGATGGCGTCCCCGGCGGGATCGACCGTGACCATGCCGCTTAGGCGCGCGGGCGTGGCAAAGATCGTCTCATCCGTAAGATAGCTGATGCGCTCGCCGTCCTCGCCGTCGTGGAACAGGGCGGTGTCGCGCCGGATCTCCACCGGCTCCTCGGTGCCGGGGGCGATCTCCACGGCCACATAGCCCTCGGCCGGTGTGACGGGCTGCTGGCGCACGGACAGGAGGTTCAGGAACTCGATGTAGTCCTTGTGCAGCACGCGGTCGTAGCGGTCCACGGTCTGGGAAAAGAGGTGGGCGAAGATCGCGGCGAGCGCGCCGCCGCCGTCCATGTCCTCGGGGTCGTTCTTCCACTCCGGCACATAGCTGCGGGCGCGGCGGCGGATCTCCTCCAGCAGGGCCCGCTCGTCGCGGCCGTCGAGCAGGGGGGTCTTCTTCCTCATGCGTCAAATCCCTCCATTCCCGTCCCCTCCAGCGTGTAGAAGGGATAGACCACGTTGAACATATTGTTCGTGGAGCGCACGCGGTAGGAGATGGACACCGTGAGGGACGCGCGCGTGCCGTCGGCATGGGCCTCGACCTCGATGTTGTCGATGCGCGGCTCCCAGTCGATCAGGGCCTGGCGGATCTCGTTTTCCAGGGCAAAGCCCGTCTCCTTGGTGTTTTCGGCAAAGAGATAGTCCTGCACGCGCGCGCCGAAGTCCGGGCGCATCACGCGCTCGCCCCGGTAGGTGTGCAGTATCAGCTCCACGCTCTGCCGGATATCCTCCTCGTGGGAGACCATGGCGACCTTGCCCGTGCCCGCCTCCACGCGGAAGGGGAAGGCGAATCCCCGCCCCAGAAACGACTTGCTGTCCATGTTCGCCCTCCTCCGTCTGCTAGTTGAGTTTGAGCATCGTGCCCTTGATCTGGGTGACGCCGCCCGATTCCACGCTCATCTGGCCGTTGGCCTTGATCTGGCAGGCGCCGCTGGCCTCGGCCTTGAACTGCGCGGTCTTGATCTCCACGCCCGTCTTGCCCTCTATGGCGACCTTGCCGGAGGAGCCGTCGAGCGTGATGCTGGCCTGCGTCCCGGCCGAAAGCGTGAGCTTCTTGTCCGCGCTCACCGTCACCGCGCCGGAGTTTAAATCCATAGTGAGGGCGTTCTTGCCGTCCTTGTCGCGCACCTCGATCTTCTTTCCGTCGCCGTCCAGGGCCATCCGGGCGCCGGAGGCGGTGGTGACGGCGACGCTCTCCTTGCCCTTTGTCTCGGAAAAGACGACTTCCGTGCCGCTGGGCAGTTTAAAGGCGAAGGTCTCGTTCTTGCCGCCCTCGATCTTGTAGGGCGCGGCCACGTCCTTTGTCCAGACCGAGCCTATGACAAAGGGCCGGTGCACGTCGCCGCCAAGGTAGGAGAGCAGCACCAGGTCCCCCACCTTGGGCATCATGTACAGGCCGTAGTTCGTCCCGGCGATGGGGGAGCAGACGTACATCCAGTCCGTCTCGCCCACGTCCGGGTCGGTGGTGACGCGCTTGCACTTGACGCGGTTGAGCTTGTCCGGGTCGTCGATGTTGGTGACCTTGGCCAGGTCCACGCCGTAGCGGCGGCCGTTGCCGCCGCCCTCGCCCCCCGCGCCGCGGCCGGAAAAGATGCCGTTAAGACTCATAGATTTTGCTCCTCCTTTCCGCGCCTAGCCCGGCATTTTCGCGCTCTTGAGCGTAAACTCGGTGATGTAGCCGTTGCTGTCGAATATGTGCCTGACCGTGTAGACGAAATACGTGGAGTCGACGTACTTTCCCATGCCGGAGATCTTCATCCACTTGCCGACCTCGATGTCGGGCAGGCCGATGCAGGCGCCGGTGCAGGTGACAAAGTCCAGCGCGATGCGGTCCAGCTCCGCCTGGGCGATGGCCGCGGCGATCTTTTCGCTCGTGGCCAGCGCGTTTTCGATCTCCGTCTCCGGCTTTTCCTTGCTGAAGAAGGCGGAGGCGAGCTTCCCGGATCCCGCGACGCCGGCCTTTGTCGCCTCGCCCTTGAGCGCGGCGCTGTCCTCCTTCTTTGTGCCGGTGACGATCACCTTGTAGACCTGGTGGGAAAAATCGACGGTGCGGGTAAAGCGCATCAGGCTCTTTCCCCAGGCGAGGTCCACGCAGCGGTCGCTGTCGCTCTTTAGCACATTGTCAAACACGATCTCGCCGTTGGAGACGAAGAACCGGCTGTTCGTCAGCCGCGCCACCTCGCACAGGAAGTTGAAGTCCGAGGTCTTTTCCTGGCGCAGCGGCGTCTCAAACTGGAGCAGCGCGCCGACCTTGACGGATTTTGCCGCGTCGTCCTTCTTGCAGCCGTCCAGTATCGCCTGCACGACCTCCTTGGTGGACTCCAGGTTCTTGCTCTCGTCCTGGCGCGCCTTCATCAGCAGGCCCTTGGCGTCGATGCCGCCGACGCGCAGGGAGGGCCCGTCCTCCTCGCCGAAGGAGAAGTCCACGTTCACCGTGTCGATCTTGCCATAGAAGACGCAGACGGGCGCAGAATAGCCCATGCGGATCTCCAGGCTCTTGTTGACCTCCAGAATACCAAGGAGGCTTGCGTCTATCTCGGAGTTTTTTGCATCGAATATACCGGAAAAGCTGAGCTCGCACACGCCGGCGGCCTCGTTTTCCGCCGTGGCGTCCACGGTGGCGCTGACGAGGTGGTACCGGGTCAGATCGAGCTTTTTGCCCGCGACATACACCGCGATCTGCGGCACGCGGAACTCCTGGTACTTCTTTTGCAGGTCTTCATACGACGCCACGGCGCTCCCTCCTCTCCCTATGGCGCGTCAGTCGCTCTCCTCCGGCAGCATGGCCGGTATGCGTATGGTGCGGCCGGAGCGCAGCGCGCGCGGGTTCTCGATGCCGTTCTCCTGCGCGATGAGCCGCCAGGCGCCGCAGGAGCCGTACTCGGCGTAGGCGATGGCGCTGAGCTGCTCGCCGTCCTGCAGGGCCTTGTACTTGGTGCGGTCCGGGGAGTTGCGCGGCATCTCGCGCAGCTGCGCGTCCTGCGCCTTGCAGGACTGGAAGGTGACCTCGAGCGTGGCGCGCACGGGCACGCCCTCGTAGGTGAACTTGGTAAAGCGCTGCGTGACGGACGTGATCACGCCCTCGAACTTCAGGCTCCCCCACTCGAAGGTGACGCGGGGCGGGGCGTGCAGATCGCCGTTGACCGCCATCATGCCGTAGACCTGCTGGGTGTACTTGCGCACGTCGGGCTTGCCGACCTCCGGCAGGGCGCTGGCGGCCAGGAGCGAGAGCTGCGTCGCGGTATCGCCGCCCTCGGGCGCGGCGTAGGTGTCAAAGAACAGGTTCATCGTCAGCGTGTCCGCCGTGCCGTTGATGAACTGGGCGATGGGGATGTCAAGCCCCGGCACAGTGTGGCTGGCATAGGTGACCGAGCGCGAAATGCTGTACTCGTCCGGGTTGAAGAGCACGGTGAGGCTCTTGCCTTTTTCGGGCGTGAGCTTGGCTTTTTTTAGCGCGAGCGACGTTGCGAGCACGCCGTCTTCCCCCTTTCCCTCTCCGTCTTACAGGCCGCGCCGGCGGTACTCCGTGGCGATGCGGCTCTCGAGTTTGCGGTAGACCTTGTCCACGATGCGCGTGATCTCCGCCGGGCTCAGGTCCTGGACGCGCGCCTTTTCCTCCACGCGGCGGCGGGCGCGCATTTCCTGATTGATGCTGGGCGCCTGGGGCGCGCTTTGGCTGGCCAGGCGGCCCGTCGCCTCGCCCCGCTCCTTGAGCACCATCTCCGGCGGGCGGTAGCGGGCCGGGGCGCCGAACTTCTGCTGCGCCCGGCGCAGCAGCTCCACCGCGGCGCGGCCGCTGCTGCGGTCCGGCCCGGCGGCCTCCTGCCCCCAGCTGAGGTTGCCCACCCGGGGCGCGGGCGCGCCGTAGGCGTTCATGTAGGTCGGCGGCACGAGCATGACGATCTCCGCCGGCTGCGTCAGGATCGAGGCGCGCAGGCCCCCGCCGCCCTCGCCCGCCTGGGCGATGAGCTCCAGGGCGCTGTGCTGGGCGCGCTCCTGCGGGCTGTGGACAAGGCGCGTCATCGCCGCCTGGCCCTCCACCGCCGTGCGCAGGCGGCGGGCGCGGCTGTGCATATCGCGCAGCGCCGGGCGCAGGGGGGCGTAGCGGCTGGGCGCATGCAGCGCTTCCGCCCGCTGCGCCGTCCGCTCCAGCCCCCGCCGCAGCGCCGCCGCCAGGCCGGGAGCCGTGTTGGCCTGTGCCGCCGCCAGCGTCCGCAGGGGGCGCGTCTGCGCAGCGCGCGAGCCGGTCTGCGGCGCGTTTTCCTGCGCCAGGGCCAGCTCCGTGCGAAAAATGCTCTGCCAGAACACGTCCCCCTGCCGCACTGCCGCGATGCGCGGCGGGGCGATGCGCGCCGCCGCGGGCCTGCCGGGCGCGTCGGTGGGAATGGGCGGCAGCGCGCGGGCCGGGGCGCTGCCGCCCGGGGCGTCCGCATGCCGGAGTTCTCTTGTCAGCAGCGCCTGCGCCCAGCGCGTCAAAAGCGTTCCCGCCGGAGCGGGGGCGGGGGCGCGCGCGGGGGACTGCGCCGGGGCGGACATTCCGTCCCCCGCTTCCGGCGAGCTCTCCTGCGGCAGCGCCAACTCCGTCCG
>CALWKN010000194.1 GCA_944381265.1 uncultured Clostridia bacterium | reverse complement strand
GAGGCGCCCAACTACGGCTGCAGCGAGGTGCTGCTGCCGGACGGCCGCCGCACCTTCCTCTTTGAGGCCATCGCCGAAAACCCGGAGGCGGCCCTGGGGCAGCGGCACATGGCCGTCAACGGACAGGGCCTCGGCATGCTGATCAAGTTCCTCGACGCCCAGGCGCAGTACGGCCTGCAGTGCCACCCCACCCGCCCCTGGGCCAGGAAGATGTGGAACAGCCCCTACGGCAAGGAGGAGAGCTGGTACGTCATCGGCACGCGGGACGACACCAAGGACCCCGCCTACATCCTGCTGGGCTTTAAGGAGGGCGTCACGCGCAAGATGTGGGAGGAGGCCTACTTCCGCAACGACTTAAAGGCCCTGGAAAACCTCTGCCACCGGATCGAAGTGAAGGTGGGGGAGAGCTACTTCGTCGGCGGCGGCTGCCCGCACGCCCTGGGCGAGGGGTGCCTGGTGGTCGAGGTGCAGGAACCGGCGGACATAACCCTCGGCGCGCGCCCCTACAGCGCCATGCCGAAAGCATGGCGGGAGAAGAACCCGGACGAGCCGGCGGGCCTCTTTGACGAGCGGCTGCTGGGCGCCTACGTCTACGACGGCTGCTCCTACGAGGAGAACCTGCGCCGCTGGCGCGCGCCGCGGGAACTGCTCCGCCAGGGCCCCTGGGGCAGGGAGGAGCTGCTGATCGGCCCCAAACAGACGCGCTTTTTCTCCTTCTCGGAGCTGAATCTTGACGGCGAGACGGAGATGCTGCGCACGGGCTTCCCGCAGGTGTGCATCGCGCTGGCGGGTGAGGGCGCGCTGCGCTGGCGCGGCGGGGAGATGCCGGTCAAACAGGGCATGGAGCTCTTCTTCCCCTACGACATACCGGATTTTCGCGCGAAGGGGAATTTGCGCCTCGTGCTCTGCAACCCGGAGGGCGCCGTGCCCGGAGAGAACGGAGAAAACAAGGAGGGATGAACCATGCTGCCACGCGACTACATCGACCGCGTCTACGCCGGTGTCCTTGGCAAGACCATCGGCGTGCGCCACGGCTCCAACGACGAGGGCTGGAGCTATGAGAAGATCCGCGAGACCTACGGCGAGATCACGGACTACCTCTTTTCGTTTAAAAACTTCGCCGCCGACGACGACACCAACGGCACGTTCCTGCTGCCGCTGGCCCTGCGCGACTATGGCCTTGACATAGACAAGCTCTCGGACCATGTGGCCGACACGCTGCTCAACTATGCGCCGGACCACCACGGCTTCTTCTGGTGGGGGCCGTACGGCGTCTCCACCGAGCGCACGGCCTACGACAACCTGCGGTCCGGCCTGCGCCCGCCCTATTCGGGGTCTTCCGCCTGCAACGGCCCCACCATCGCCGAGCAGATCGGCGGCCAGATCTTCATCGACGGCTGGGGCCTGCTCTGCCCCGGCGAGGAAGCGCGCGCCGCGGACCTGGCCGCCCGCGCCGCCTGCGTCACCCACGGGGACAACGGCGTCTACGGCGGCATGTTCATCGCCGCCTGCGTCGCCGCCGCCTTTGACGCCCGCGACATCTACGAGACGCTGCGCCGCGGCCTTGCCGTCATCCCGCAGGACTGCACCTACGCCCGCATGGCGCGCGACATCTGGCGCTTCTTCGACGAGAATCCCGACGACTGGCGCGCCTGCCTAGCCTATATCCGCAAGCACTTCTGGCAGGACAAGTACCCCGGCAACTGCCACATCATGCCCAACTCCGCCATGATGATGCTCTCCATGCTCTACGGCCGCGGCTCCTTCTCGGATACCATCAACATCTGCAACATGTGCGGCTGGGACACGGACTGCAACGTGGCAAACGTCGGCGCCATCCTCGGGGTCCTTGTGGGCCTAAAGGGCATCGACTGGAAGTGGCGCGCGCCCATCGGCGACTTCCTCGCCTTCTCCTGCGCGCTGGGGGACCAGAACATCTCCAACCTCGGCCAGGTGACAAACGACCTTGCGGCCCTTGGCTACGCGCTGCACGGCGAGGCGGTCCCGGAAGCGCTGCGCCACGCCACCGACCCCGCGGCCCGCCGCTTTGACTTTGACCTTCCCGGCTGCCTGTACGGCTTCCGCGCCGAGGCCGTCTCCTTCCGCCTCATGCAGCAGGACAGCGTCTGCCGCAGCGGCCGCGGCGCGCTGCGCCTGACCGCCCTGTGCGAGGGCGCGCCCGCCCGCCTCTACTACCAGACCTACTACCACCCCAGCGACTTCAACGACAGCCGCTACGACCCGAGCTTCTCTCCCGTGGCCTATCCCGGGCAAACTTTGCGCGCCTGCGTGCGCGCGCCAAAGCCCCTGCGCGCCCGCCTCTTCTTCGAGGACGACCGCACGGGGGAGATCTCCTGCGGCGGGACGGCGGCGCTCTGCCCGGACGTCTGGACGGAGATGACGTACCGGATCCCCGGCGGCACGGACGCGCGCGTGCGGCGCGTGGGCCTTGAGATCGAGTCCGCCGACGGCGTGCCCGAGATCTACCTGGACGCCTTTGCCATCGAGGGCGGGGCCGACTACAGCGTGGACTTTGCCAGGGAGACCGTCGAGCACTGGAACAACCTGCACGAGGAGATCAGCCAGTGCATGTTCAACAACGGCTCCTGGACGCTGGAGCAGGGCCGGCTCTGCGGCCGCGGCGCGCCGCAGGCCGAGATCTTCACCGGCAGCACCACCTTTGGCGACGGCCTCGTCTCCGCCGTCCTCATCCCGCGCCGGGGCCGCTGCGGCCTGGAGTTCTGCGTCCAGGGCGCGGCCCGCTGCTACGCGGCGGTGCTGGAGCCGGAGGGCAAGCTGCGCCTGTACAAGAAGCAGGTGGACTACGTGCCCCTTGCCCAGGGCGACTGCCCCTGGCAGATGGGGGAGAGGTGCCAGCTCTCCGTGCGGCGCTGCGGCGGCGACATCCGCGTGCTGGCAAACGGCGCCGAGGTGCTGCGCTTTGCGGACGAGGACGCGCCGTACCTGCGCGGCGCGGTGGGCGTCGTGGCGCTGGACGCCGGCCGCTGCGACGTGGAATCCATCACGGTAAAGGAGGGAAA
>CALWKN010000193.1 GCA_944381265.1 uncultured Clostridia bacterium | reverse complement strand
GCCCACCACGTTCTTGGCCGCCGCGCCGATCTCGTTGCCGATCAGGTCGTTCCCGTAGTAGAAGCGGATCAGGTCCGAGGAGAAGGCCTGCACAAGCCTTTCACGCAGCGCGGCGTCGGCGGAGTCGATCACCATGCAGTTGGGCACGCCGTGCAGAAAATCCTGCACGTGCCCCGGCCCCACCCAGACGGCGCAGGGGACGCCGCCCAGCTCCTGGCGCACCATCTCGGTCAGGCGCGCGCCCGTCTCCGCCTCCAGCCCCTTCATGCACAGGACCAGCGGCCGGGCGTCCAGGCCGCACGGCGCAAGCTCCCGCAGCAGGCCACGGAAGGACTGCACGCCCACCGAGACCACCAGCGCCTCGGCCCGCCGCACCGCCGCGCCGAGGTCCGTCGTCAATTCGACCGCCTCCGGCAGGCGCAGCAGATCGTTTTCCCGGCTCTCCAGCAGCCGCGCCATGCGCCAGGAGCTCGCCCGGCCGTAGAGCGCCACGGCGTGCCCGGCGCGCTGCAAGTACCAGGCGAGGAAGGAACCCCATCGCCCGCAGCCCAGAACCGTTATCCGCATCTCGTTTGTCCTCCCTGCGACGTTTTTCTCATGCGCTTCTCTCAGTATACGACCGCCGCCCCGGCCTGTAAACCCCGCGGCGGGAAAAAGCAGGATTTTGTTCATTTTGCGCGACGTTTCGTCGGATTGCGCGCCGGTGCGCGCCGTTTCCGCGCAAAGCGGGCATTTTGGCCGGGAAAAATTTAACACGCCAATTCGTCGTGCACAGCGCGCGCACAGACAATCCCCAGGGTTGTCCGGAACTTTTCCACAGAGTTGTCCACAAGCTGTGCAAAACTTGTGGGTACGGAGTTTCGCCTGCCCCATATATAGTGGGCAGGGGCGGCGGGCGCTGCCGTATGTAGCGGCGGCCTGTGTAAAATCCGGTGCAGGGATTTTTGCAGGTCCGGCCCCGCCGCGCTGCAGGAAGGGGCGAGGGGCAAACTTTTACGCAGTTTCTACAACCGGATAGCGGGCTGCGGGTGTATAATGGAGCCAACGAAAAACGGGAGGGAAGAAAACATGGACAAGCTCTCGGCCCTGCGCGCCAAAATGGCGCAGAGGGGGATCGATGCCTATATCGTGCCCACGGCGGACGACCACGAGTCCGAGTACGTGGGGGAGCACTACAAGGCCCGCGCCTATCTTACGGGCTTCACCGGCTCTGCCGGCGTCTGCGCCGTGACGCGGGAGGACGCGGCGCTGTGGACGGACGGGCGCTACTTCATCCAGGCGGCGCGGGAGATCGCGGGCAGCGGCTTCCGGCTGATGAAGATGGGTGAGCCCGGCGTGCCCACGCTGGCGGAGTACCTGCGCGGCGCGCTGCCGGGCGGCGGCACGCTGGGCTTTGACGGCCGGGTGGTCAACGCCGCCCTGGCGCAGGAGCTGGCGGGGGCCGTAGAGGGCGCGCGCCTTTGCACGGACTGCGACCTCGTGGGGGAGATCTGGCCGGAGCGGCCGCCGAGGTCCGCCAGCGCGGCCTTCCTGCTGCCGCTGGAGCGCGCCGGGCGCAGCGCGGCGGAAAAGCTCGCCGAATTCCGCGCCGACCTGCAAAGCGCGGGCGCGGACGCCGCCATACTCACGGCGCTGGACGAGATCGCCTGGCTCTTCAACCTGCGCGGCCACGACATCGCCTGCACGCCCTATCTGCTGGCCTTTGCCGCGGTGGAGCCGGAGCGTGCGCTGCTCTTTGCCCAGGAGGGCGTCTTTGCCCCGGAACAGGCGGAGGCGCTGAAAAAAGAGGGCGTGGAGATCGCCCCCTATGACGCGATCTACGACTACGCCGCCGCGCGGCCCGCGGGCAGCACCGTCTGGCTGGAGGAGAGCAAGGCCAACGCCGCGCTGGTCGGCCGTCTGCCGCAGGGCGTGCGCCTGCACAACGCGACCTTCCCCCTGGAACTGCGCAAGGCGATCAAGAATCCGGTGGAGATCGAGAACCTGCGCAGGGCGCACCGCGCAGACGGCGTCGCCTTCGTGCGCTTCCGCAAGTGGCTGCAGGAGAACGTGGGGCGGCGCAGGATCGACGAGTGCGACGCGGCGCAGGAGCTGACCGCCCTGCGCGCCCGGTCGCCGGAGTTCCTCGAGCCCTCCTTTGCCACCATCTGCGCCTACAACGAAAACGCCGCCATGATGCACTACAGCGCCAAGCCCGGCAGCGCCGCGGGCCTTCGCCCCGAGGGGTTCCTTCTGGTGGACAGCGGCGGACAGTATCTCTCCGGCACCACGGACATCACCCGCACCATGGCCCTGGGCCCCGTGCCGCAGGCGTGGAAGCGCCACTACACGGCCGTGCTGCGCGGCATGATCCGTTTGTCCATGGCGCGCTTTTTGCAGGGCTGCCGCGGGCTGAACCTGGACATACTGGCGCGCGGGCCCATCTGGGATCTGGACCTGGACTACAAGTGCGGCACGGGCCACGGCGTGGCATTTGTCGGCGGCGTGCACGAGGCGCCCAACGGATTCCGCTGGCGCGTGGTGCCGGAGCGGCGCGACAGCTGTGAGCTTCTGCCCGGCATGGTCACCACCGACGAGCCCGGCGTCTACATCGAGGGCAGCCACGGCATCCGCACGGAGAACGAGCTGCTCTGCTGCGCCGGGCCTAAGAACGAGTACGGGCAGTTCCTCTGCTTTGAGACGCTGACGCTGGCGCCGATCGACCTAATGCCCGTCCTGCCGGAGGAGATGACCGCGTCGGAGCGCGCCTTCCTCAACGCCTACCACGCCCGCGTGCGCGAGGAGCTCTCGCCCCTGCTGGACGAGGACGAGCGCGCCTTCCTTGATGAATGCACCCGCCCGCTGTAAAGGAGGACGAGAGATGAAGATCCTGACGCAGCTGGCGGTGCTGCTGCTCATCTGCTTTGTCGGAGAGGGCATCGCGCTGCTCCTGCCCATCCCCTTCCCCTCCAGCGTCATCAGCATGGTGCTGCTCTTCCTGCTGCTGTGCACCGGCGCGCTGAAACTGCGCCAGATCGAGGACGCGGCGGAGTTCCTCACCAAGAACATGGCCTTCTTCTTCATACCCGCGGGCGTGGAGATCCTGGAGAACTACAAGCCCGTGGCCGACAAGATCCTGCCGCTGCTGGCGGTGCTGGTGCTGACCACGGTCATCACATTCGCGGTGACGGCGGGCACGGTGCACCTCTGCCTGCGCCTGCAGCGCCGCCTGGGAGGTGCGCGCGCATGACGGCCTGGACGGATTCCGCGCTCTTCGGCCTGGTGCTCTCGCTCCTGGCCTTTGCCCTGGGCGTCTTCCTCAACCGCAAGACGAAACTGCCCCTGTTTAACCCCCTGCTCATCGCCGTGACGGTCATCGCTCTGGTGGTGACGATCTTTCAGATCCCGCTGGACCACTACCGCCAGGGCGGGCAGTTCATCTCCGCGCTGCTGGCGCCGGCCACGGCGGCGCTGGCGGTGTCCATCTACAACCAGCGCCGCGTGCTCA
>CALWKN010000192.1 GCA_944381265.1 uncultured Clostridia bacterium | reverse complement strand
TGTACACTGTGACTTTCTGCGGGCACCGGCAGGTGGCGGAGCAGGGCGCCGTGCGCGCCTGGCTGGACGCCCTTTTGCCCGAGCTCTACGCGCAGGGGGCGCGGCGCTTTTACTTAGGCGGGTACGGTGACTTTGACAGCCTGGCGGCCAGCGCTGTGCTGGCGCTGCGGGAACGGCACGCCGACGTGGAGGCGGTGCTGGTCAAGCCCTATATGAGCGGCGGGCCCGAACCGCGGCCGGGGATGGAGACCGTCTATCCGCCGCTGGAGAGCGTGCCGCCGCGCTTTGCCATTGCCCGACGCAACCGCTGGATGGTGGAGAATGCCGACTGCGTCGTGGCGTACGTCCTTGTCTCCTACGGCGGCGCGAGCGCGACGCTGCACCACGCCCGCGCCCGCGGGTGTGCCGTCTGCGCCTATCCCGCTCTGCACCCCTGAGCGGGGCCACGCCCCACCCCTATCCCCCTCGACTCCGTGGAAAAGTGCAGGGGGCGCTCCGGGCTCGCTGCGCGATCCCTGCGGCCCCCTCCCCTTTTCCACAGGGCCCCCGCAACAAATCGTCCCGCCTTGCGGCGAAACGATTTGTTCCGCGGGCCCTGGGTTTTGTATGGAAATGGAAAATGCGGAGGCAGACGGGGCGTTCTTTCCGCAAAAATGCCGCAGCATTTTTGCGCGCGGCGGCCAAGCTTTGCTTGGCCGCCGCGAAGGGGTGGGTGGGTGGGGACGAGCGAAGCTCGTCCCCACCCACAAAAAAAGGCGCTTCCCTTTGCGCGGGAAGCGTCCTCTTTTTGATTTAGATGAGCTCGAGAATGACCATCTCGGCGCCGTCGCCCTTGCGGGGGCCCATCTTCAGGATGCGGGTGTAGCCGCCGCCCTGACCGAGCTCCGCCTTGCGCTTGTTGTACTTCGCGGCGTACTCGCGGAACATCTTCTCGATGATCGGGTGCTTGATGTCCTTGGTGCGCTCGCGGAAGTCCGCCTTGCTCTCGTCGGACTTCTTCTGCTCCTGCAGGTCGTACAGGTAGGCCATCAGTATGCGGCGCGCGTGCAGCTTGCTGGGTGCGTCGTTGACGAAGGTCTCGGTGACCTCCTGGCCCTTGTCGTTCTTGTAGGTCTTGGTGACTTCGACGGTATTGTCACACTCGCGCATGGCAAGAGTAATGAGCTTCTCCGCGATGGAGCGCACCTCCTTGGCGCGATCCAGGGTGGTGGTGATCTTGCCGTTCCAGATCAGCTGAGAGACCTGGTTGCGCAGGAGTGCCTTACGCTGGTCAGCCGGGCGGCCGAGCTTGCGTTCCTTGGCCATGGTTGATTCCCTCCTTGCGTTTTTGCCCCGCGGCGCGCGGGATCCAGGCGCCGCCGGGTATGCGGATTTGACGTGGCAGCCTTACGGGGGCTTATTCTTCGCTGCGGCGCAGGCTCAGGCCGAGGCCGGCGAGCTTCTGCTCCACTTCCTCCAGCGACTTTTTGCCCAGGTTGCGCACTTTCATCATGTCTTCCTCATTGCGCTGCACGAGCTCTGCGACCGTGTTGATGTTGGCGCGCTTGAGTCAGTTGTAGGCGCGGACGGAAAGATCCAACTCTTCGATGGTCATCTCCTGCACCTTTTCCATCTTGTTGTCTTCCGGCTCGTTGAAGTCCACCGGCACAACGTTCTCGGTCAGATTGATAAACAGCATTAAGTGCTCGGATAAGATCTTTGCCGCCATGGAAGTGGCTTCATCCGGCTTGATGCTTCCGTCTGTCCACACCTCGAGCGTCAGCTTGTCGTAGTCCGTCATCTGGCCGACGCGCGTGTTCTCGATCGTGTAATTGACCTTGCGGATGGGCGTGAATATGGAGTCCACCGGCAGCACGCCGATGGGCATATTGGGCGTCTTGTTCCGATCGGCGGAAACATAGCCCCGACCCTTGCAAAGGGTGATCTCCATGTTCAGATGCGCATCCTCATTGAGGGTCGCGATCACAAGGTCGGGATTGATGATCTCGACCTGTTCATCGCAGACGATGTCCCCGGCGGTGACCACCTGCTCCCCTTGCGCGGAGATGGTGACCACCTTGGGGCCATCACAATACAGCTTTGCGGACAGTGCCTTGAGGTTGAGGATGATCTCGGTGACATCCTCCTTCACCCCAGGAATCGTGGAAAACTCATGCAAGACGCCATCGATGCGGACAGACGAGACCGCTACGCCAGGCAACGAGGAAAGCAAAATCCTGCGCAGTGAATTGCCCAAGGTCGTGCCGAATCCGCGCTCCAGCGGCTCGATGACGAACTTGCCGTACAGGTTGCCTTCGCTTATCTCGACACATTCGATTCTGGGCTTCTCCATTTCTATCATAGACTCTATCCCTCCTCATCAAGCGCAAATCGCATTGCGGTAGGCGTCGATGCGCGCTCTCGCTCCTTCATGCCAAGGCGCACCCTTACTTGGAGTACAGCTCGACGATGAGGTGCTCCTCGAACGCCATGTCGATGTCCTCGCGCTGCGGCAGCGCATTGACGGTGCCCTGCAGCTGCTCTGCCTCAAAGGTGAGCCACTTGGGAACGACGTGGGTCGTGCCCTCGCGCAGCGCCTTGAAGTGCTCCATATCGCGGCTCTTTTCGCGCACGCCGATGACGTCGCCCGCGTCCACCACATAGGAGGGGATGTTGACCTTCTTGCCGTTTACGGTGATATGGCTGTGGCGCACGAACTGCCGCGCCTGGGCGCGGGAGGAGGCCAGGCCAAGACGGTAAACGACGTTGTCCAGACGGCGCTCGAGCAGGGCCAGCAGGTTCTCACCGGTGACGCCCTTGGCTCTTGCGGCCTTGTCAAACGTGCGGCGGAACTGCGTCTCCAGCACGCCGTAGGTGCGGCGCACCTTCTGCTTTTCGCGCAGCTGCATGCCGTACTCGCTCATCTTCCTCGCGCGGGCCTGACCATGCATGCCGGGAGGCGTGGGGCGCTTGCTGATCGCGCACTTGGCGGAGTAGCAGCGGTCGCCCTTCAGAAACAGCTTCGTGCCTTCGCGTCTGCACAGGCGGCAGACGGAACCAGTATAACGTGCCATTGGGCTTTACCTCCTACACTCTTCTGCGCTTGGGCGGACGGCATCCGTTGTGGGGGATGGGGGTCACGTCCTTGATCAGGGAAACTTCCAGGCCGGCCGCCTGCAGCGAGCGGATCGCCGCCTCGCGTCCGGAGCCGGGGCCCTTGACATAGACCTCAACGGTCTTCAGGCCATGCTCCATGGCCGCCTTGGCCGCGGTCTCCGCCGCCATCTGCGCCGCAAAGGGCGTGGACTTCTTGCTGCCGCGGAAGCCGAGACCGCCCGCGGACGCCCAGGACAGCGCATTGCCCGCGGTATCGGTAATCGTTACGATCGTATTGTTGAAGGACGAAGCGATGTGCGCCGCGCCGCGCTCAACGTTCTTGCGCTCCTTGCGCTTGCGCACCACACGCTTGGTCACCTTAGTGGTCTTCGCCATTGTTCTCCCTCCTCTGCTGACGGCTTACTTCGTAGCCTTCTTCTTACCCGCAACCTGCTTCTTGGGGCCCTTGCGGGTGCGCGCGTTCTGCTTGGTGGACTGGCCACGCACCGGCAGGCCGCGGCGATGCCGCACCCCGCGGTAGCAGCCGATCTCGACCAGGCGCTTGATATTGAGGGAAACCTCGCGGCGGAGATCGCCTTCCACCTTCAGGTTGTGCTCGATATAGTCCCTGAGCTTGGCCACTTCGGACTCGGTCAGATCCTTGACGCGGGTGTCCGGATTGATGCCGGTCTTGCTGAGGATCTCATCGGCGGTCGCCCGGCCGATGCCAAAGATATAGGTCAGCCCAATTTCGACGCGCTTTTCTCTGGGCAGGTCAACGCCCGCAATACGTGCCATTGTGCCTCAACACCTCCGTAAATCGTGGGGTCTTACTTGTGGATTTTGTGTATATTTATCAAAATCACGCAGATCACGAAGGGTTTCCCCCTCGCGCAGCCGCACTACGCAATCAGATAAAAGCGGTTTGGGTCTTTAGCCCTGGCGCTGCTTGTGCTTGGGATTCTCGCAGATGACCATGACGCGGCCCTTGCGCTTGATGATCTTGCACTTCTCGCAGATGGGCTTGACAGACGGTCTCACTTTCATGTTCGTTTTCCTCCGTTGCTGTGATGGTTTACGCCTTGCCGCGCCAGGTGATTCTGCCCCTGGTCAGGTCATAGGGCGAAAGCTCTATGGTCACTTTGTCACCCGGAAGGATCCGGATGAAGTTCATCCTAAGCTTACCGGATATGTGCGCGAGGATCTTGTGGCCGTTGGGAAGCTCGACCTGGAACATCGCGTTCGGATAGGCCTCCGTGACGGTGCCTTCCACTTCGATTACATCCTGCTTAGACACTCTTTAACCTCCTTGCAAGGCGCATCCAATCCTTGATCCCTCAGGGCGGCAAGGGCCTTGCGGATCTCGGGATCCGTCACCGCCTGGCCGCTTTCTAGCCTCTCCCTGAGACTGGAAATCAATTCCTGCGTGGGCAGGAAATGCTTGCGTTTCTTCTTCTTTGGCGCTGCGATCCGCCGTAAGTCCCCGTCGCAGAGCAGCGCGTGCGCCTCGTCGGCAAAGCCGACGACGACGAACAGCCTGCCGGCGTCCCTGCCCTGTGTCGAGCGCACGACCCGGCCGATCTCCACTTCCGGTGTCATACGTCCTCCCCGTCGAAGCCATTCGGCATCGTCAGTATCGAGGGCGAACCGTCCGCAAGGATCGCCACCGTGTTCTCATAGTGCGCGCTGAGCGAGTGGTCCCGCGTCAGGAAGGCCCAGTTGTCCTGGGCAATGTAGACGTGGTAGTCCCCCGCCGTGATCATCGGCTCCACCGCGATGCACAGCCCCTCGCGAATGCGCAGGCCGTGCCCGGGTTTGCCGAAGTTGGGCACTTCCGGGTCCTCGTGCATCTCCCGGCCGATCCCGTGGCCGCACAGGCTGCGGACGACGCCGTAGCCGTGCCCTTCCACGCAGGACTGTATGGCGTGGGAGATATCGCCGATCCGATACCCCTTGCGCGCAAAGGCCAGCCCCTTGCCGAAGCTCTCCTTTGCCGCGTCGATCAGGGCCTGGGCCTCCGGCGCGATCTTCCCCACCGGGAAAGTGCGCGCCATGTCGGCCTGGTACCCGTCCAGCAGCACCGTGCAGTCGATGGAGATGATCTGCCCTTCGCGCAGCACGACCTTGTCCGAGGGGATCCCGTGCACCACCATGTCGTCCGGGGACGCGCAGATGGAGCCGGGGAAGCCCTCGTACCCTTTTTCCGAGGGGACGCCGCCGCGCGAACGGATGACGCTCTCGGCGATGCGGTCGAGCTGTGCGGTGGTCACGCCGGGCCGCACGGCCGCCTTGACCGCCTGCATGGCGGCAAAGAGGACCGCGCCTGCCCTGCGCATTTTTTCAATCTCCGCTTCCGTCTTGTATGTGATCATTTAGTCGCACCCAAGCGCAGTGAGGATCGCCGCCGTGACCTCTTCCAGGGGCATGGAGCCATCCACGTTCTTAAGGAGGCCCTTGCCCGCGTAGAAGTCGATCAGGGGCTTGGTCTGCTTGTCGTAGACCTCCAGCCGGTTCTTGACGGACTCCGGTGCGTCGTCCTTGCGCTGCGTCAGCGCCGCGCCGCACTTGGGGCACTTGTCCTCACCCCTGTCCACGTGCGTGGTGTATCCGCAGGCGGCGCAGACCCGCCGGCCGCTGAGCCGGTGGATGAGGAGGTCGTTGGGCACCTCGAGATTGATGACTGCGTCGATCGTCTCGAACGTGGCCAGCGCCTCTGCCTGCGGCAGCGTGCGGGGGAAACCGTCTAGGAGGTAGCCGTTCTTGCAGTCCGGCTCCGCGATGCGGTCCCGGACGATGCGCACCACAACGTCGTCGGGCACGAGCGCGCCCTTCTCGATGTAGCTCTGCGCCTCCAGACCCGTGGGGGTCTTTTCGCGGATGGCACGGCGGAGGATCTCCCCCGTGCTGATCTGCGGAATGTCAAGGCGTGCGATGATCTTTTCGGCCTGCGTGCCCTTGCCCGCGCCGGGAGGGCCCAAGAATACGATCTTCATGGATGCGTTTCCTCCTTCCTGGACATGGAGTGAAGGGGCTTTACTTCATAAAGCCCTTGTAGTGGCGCATCATCATCTGCGCCTCCAGCTGCTGCGTGGTCTCCATGGCGACCGAGACGACGATCAGGATACCGGTGGCGGTAAAGGGCGTGTTGTTGCCCGTCAGCGCCAGGATCGCAGAGGGGATCGTCGCGATCAGCGCAAGGAAGATCGCGCCAAAGAGCGTAATGCGGTTGGAGATGCGGGCAAGGTAGTCGCTGGTCGGCTTGCCGGGGCGGATGCCCGGGATGAAGCCGCCGTTCTGCTGCAGGTTCTTGCTCATCTCCACCGGATTAAACGAGATGCTGGTGTAGAAGTAGGTGAAGAACAGGATCAGCAGCGCGTACACCACCATGTACACCCAGCTGGCGGGGGAGAACCACCTGCCATACCACAGCGCGAACCCGGACGTCGGCCAGAACTGGGCGATGAGGCCGGGGAACTGGATGATGGAGATGGCGAAGATCAGCGGCATGACGCCGGTGGAGTTGACCTTCATCGGGATGTGGGTGGACTGACCGCCGTACATCCTGCGGCCGACCATGCGCTTGGCGTACTGCACGGGCACGCGGCGCTGACCGGAGTCCACAAAGACGATGCCGACAACCAAGGCGACGACGCCGATGATGACCAGCGGAATGGCCCAGGCGCTCATCGGGTTGAGGATCACCGACTGTATACCAGTATAAACCTGTCCCGGGAAACTGGCAATAATACCCACAAAGATTAACAGAGAGATGCCGTTGCCGACGCCGTTCTGGGTGATGCGCTCGCCGATCCACATCGTCAGCGCAGTACCGGCGGCCAGCGTCAGGAACACCAGCGCGTAGTCAAGGAAGTTGGCGTCCGCACCGCGCGCCATGGCGCCCGTGCCAAAGCCGAGGATGATGCCGATGGCCATGATGCAGCCAAGGGCGATGGTGACAACGCGGGTGATCTCGGCGATCTTCTTGCGGCCCTCTTCGCCTTCCTTCTGCAGCCGCTCCAAGGACGGAATGGCGATGGTCAGCAGCTGCATGATGATGGAAGAGGTGATGTAGGGCGAGATGCCCATGGCGAAGATCGTGAAGTTCGAGAAGTTCTGGCCGTTGATGAAGTCGAGCATGCCGAGCATGGAGATGTTGGACACCTGCTGGGCGATGTAGTCGACATTGACGCCGGGGGTCGGGATGACCGAACCGATCCGGTAGATCAGAAGCATGACTAACGTGTAGATGATCCTCTTGCGGAGGTCCTCCACCTTCCAAGCATTGCGGAAAGTTTCAAGCACGTTAGATCACCTCTGCTTTCCCACCATTGCCCTCGATCTTCTCCGCTGCGGTCTTGGTGAACTTGGCGGCCTTGACCGTGAGCTTCTTGGTCAGTTCGCCGTTG
>CALWKN010000191.1 GCA_944381265.1 uncultured Clostridia bacterium | reverse complement strand
CTACGCGGAGCTGGGCCTTGGCATGACGCTGCGCGACCTGCACGAAAAGGACTTTGCCGCCTACGACGCGCCGCCCTGCCGCACGGTGGGCGAGGGGGAGATCGTGCGCACGCCCGTGTACCACTCGGACTTCGGCGGCACGCTGGCGGGGGAGAAGCTGTGCCTGCGCTATGTGCTGCACGGGACAAAGGGGACGATCGCCGAGGGCGCGCTGGACTTTGTCAGCCGCGGCGACGGCCTTGCGCCCATAGGCGAGATCGAGCTGCGGATGCCGCCGCACGCCGACGCCGCGGCGCTGACCTTCCTGCTCTATAAGGGTGAGGAGCTTTTAAGCCGCAACTTCTGCTGCTTTGATGTGCGCGGCAAGCGGCTCGGGCTTGCCTTTGCGCGGCCGCAGGACTTTTCCGCCTGCGAGGGCTTTGTCCACCACTGGACGGCGCTGGCGGGGGAGAAGCTGGACTGCGCCGGGAAAGGGAGGCTGGAGTACGAGATCCCGCTGGAGGGCGCGGCGCTTGCCGGGCCGCTGGAGCTGCGCTTGGAGGCCTCGGCAAAGCGCCTGCTTTTAAAGGACCGCCCGGACGTGATCCTGCAGGCGGGGCGCGTGGACTGCGTGGTCGGCGACCGCACGGACCCGGGCGCGAACCACAACTCCTACTTCATGACGGACGAGGAGCGCTTCCCGGCGCGGATCCGCCTGTGCATCGAGGGCGAGGAGGCGCTGCAGACGGAGCTGCCCAACGACCCGGCAGACGCGCGCGGCCTGCTCTCCTGGCACTACCAGGCGCGGCAGCGGTACCTCGATGAGGCGGGCTCCTACGGCTACCTGCTGTGCGCACGCGTAAGCGAGAAGGCGCTCCTGCGCGCCCGCGAAAGGGGCAGCCTGCGCTTTACCCTGGAGACGGACGAAGGCGGCCTTGCGCTCTACGGCCGCAACGCCGGGCGCTACCCGATCGACATCGAGCTCATCCCGGCGGCGACGTAAGTCCTTCGCCCCGAGCCGCCTGACGGCGGCACGGGGTTCCGGGCATGCGTTCCTGCTTTTGCAGGCTCGGCGGATCCAGTGTCTGCCGGGCCTGCAAAGCGTTCTTCGCGCGCGCGGCGCCGACGCTTGGCAAGGAGGAAGGGGAAGTTGAAGATACTGCACACCTCGGACTGGCATCTGGGGCTGGACTTTTACGGCGTGAGCCTGCTGGAGGACCAGGCGGCGATGCTGGAGCGCGTCGCCGAGATCGCGGCGCGGGAGGGCGTGGGCGCGGTGCTGGTGGCGGGCGACGTGTTCGACCGGGCGGTGGTGGGAGCCGAGGCGATGCGCCTGTACGAGCAGGCCATGCGCCGCCTGTGCCTGGAGATGCGCCTGCCGGTCGTCGTCTGCGCCGGGAACCACGACGGCGCCACGCGCCTGTCGCTGCTGCGGGAGCTGCTCGCGTCCGCCGGGCTGCACGTCTTTGGCCGCGCCGGGGCGCAGGACGACGCGGTGGACTTAGGGGACGCGGTAATACACGTCCTGCCCTACTGCACCACGGACGACGCCCGCGCCGCCTTCCCGGGCGAGAACCCCGGCAGCGCGGCGGAGGCCACGGCGCTCTTCCTGCAAAAGCGCGCCCCGCGCCCCGACGGCCGCTTCCACATACTGCTCGGGCACTGCTTTGCCGCCGGGGGGCAGGCCGGGCGCAGCGACCGCGCCGCGGCGGTGGGCGGGGCGCTGGCCGTGCCGCTGGAGGCGTTCGCGCCGTTTGACTACGCGGCGCTGGGGCACCTGCACCGGGCGCAGCAGCTCGGCTCCGTGCGCTACTCGGGCGCGCCGCTCGTCTACGCCTTTGACGAGGCGGGGCAGCAAAAGGGCGTGACGATACTGGACACGGAGGACGGCTCGGCGCGCTTTGTGCCGGTCGTGCCGCGGCGCGAGACGCTCTGCCGCGAGGGAACGCTGGACGAGCTGCTGAGCGGCGGATCGGAGGCCTACATGAAGCTCACCGTGCGCGACGCCCTTGCCACGTCCTCCGTGCAGGAGGCGCTGCGCAAAAAGTACCCGAACGCGCTTGTCATCGAGAGCGGGATGGAAATGCAGAGCGGAGGCGGCCCGGCGCTCAGCGCCCGCGAGGCGGCGGCGGACAGCCCGCTGCGCCTGGCGGAGAAGTTCTACCTGTATAAGACCGGGTTGGAGATGGACGAGGAACAGCGCGCCTGGTTCCGCGCGGCGGTGGAAGAGGCCGAGCGGGAGTAAAGAGCGCGGGAAAACGAGAACCCCCAAGGAGGAGAGACGATGCTGCCGCTGCGCTTGACGATGGAGGCCTTCGGGCCGTACCTTGCCGAACAGACCGTGGACTTTGCGCGCTTTTCCGACCGCTTTCTGATCTACGGCGAGACGGGCGCGGGCAAGACCGCGATCCTAGACGCCATGACCTGCGCGCTGTACAACCGCGCCAGCGGCGGCGAGCGCGGCGGCATACAGGACCTGCGCTGCAAGCTGGCGGGCCCGGAGCGCGACACGCGCCTGGAGTTCGAGTTCGCCGTGCGCGGGCACCGCTTTGTGTTCTGGAAGCGCCTGCGCACGGTGCGCCGCCGCAAGCGCGAGGAGGGCGAGGGCGAGCGCTTCGTATTGGAGTGCGGCGCGCGGGAGCTTCTGCCGGACGGCGGCGAGCGCAGCCTGATGGAGAGCGCCAAGCCCTCGGCGCAGGAGGCGGCGGCCGAGCGCGCCGTCGGCCTTGGCTACGACCAGTTCGTGCAGGTGATGATCCTGCCGCAGGGCCGCTTTGAGCGCTTCCTCACCGCCGACTCCGGCGACAAGGAGCGCATACTCAAGGCGCTGCTGCGCGCCGACCGCTTCGCCGCCTACCAGGAGAGCCTGCAGCGCCGCTGCCGCGCGATGGAGGAAGCCCTGCGCGTAGACGAGCAGGCGCTGCTCTCGAAGTGGGCGGTGCTGGGCGCGCAGAGCCTGGAAGAGACGCAGGCGCTGTGCGAAAAGGAGGAAGCGGCGGCAAGAGATCTGCAGGAGGAGCAGGCGCGCAGGCAGCGCGTGTACGCAGCGGCAGCGGCGGCGGCGCGGCAGGCGGCGGAGGAGGAGAAGCGCTTTGCGCGGGCGGAAGCGGCGGCGGCGACGCTGGCAGCGGCGCAAGCGCAGGCCCCGGCGGCGGAGGCGGCGGCGCGGCAGCTCCTGCGGGCCGAGGCGGCGGCGGGCTGCGCGGAGACGCAGCGGACTTTGCAGCGCCTGCGCCTGGAGGCGCGCGCGGCGGCGGCGCGGCAGGAAGGCGCCGAGCGGGAGCGGGCCGAGGCGTCTCGGGCGCTCGATGCGGCGGAAGCGGCCTTTGACGCGGCAAACGCGGCGCAGGAGCAGGCGGACGTTTTGCGCAAGGAGCTGGAAAGGCTCCGCCGCATACTGCCGGAGAAGGCGGCGCTGGCTTCCGCGCGCCTGGAGGAGAGCGAGGCGGCAAAGGCGGAGGCGCGCGCAAGCCTTAGGCAGAGCGCCGCGGAGGACGCCGTCGCTGCCCTGCAAAAGACGCAGGCGGCGCTCACGGAACAGGAGCGGGCGCTGCGGCCGGAGGCCGATCGCCTGGCGGAGCTGGAGGCGCGCTGCGCCCGCTGGGCGGAGGCGGAGCGGCGGCAGGGGCGAAGGAACGAGCTGCAAACGGCGCTGGCGGCGGCGCGCGCGTCGGCGCTGGACGCCGAAAATGCGGCCCTTGCCGCCGAGAGCGCGGCCCTTGCCCGCGCGCAGGAGGAGACGATGCGCACGGAGGCGTACTTCGGCAACGCGGCGGCGGAGCTGGCCAAGCGCCTCGTCCCCGGCCAGCCCTGCCCGGTCTGCGGCAGCACCGCCCACCCCCATCCGGGCCTGAGCCTTGCGCACGCCGGGGCGCGGGAGCAGCTCCTCGCCGCGCGAAAGGCGCTGAAGGAGGCGCAGGCCGTGCTGCGCGGCGCTGCCGCCGACCGCGCCGCCGCCGCCGAGCGCCTGCGCGCGCTGGAGCGGGACCTGGCTTCCGCCAAGGCCGAGGCCGACGCCCTGCCCTATGACGAAGGGGCGCAGCGGGCGGACGAGGCGGCGCGCGATCGCGCCGGACAGGCGGCGCAAGGACTGCGCGCGCTGCGCGGCGAAGCGGAAAGCGTGCAGGCGCGGCTGCGGGAGGCGCAGGCGGCGCTGGAGTCGGCGCGGGGCGCGTGCGCCGAGGCGGCGGCGCGCCTTTCCGCGGCGCGGGCCAAGGCCGAGGAGGCCGCCCGCCGCGCCGGGGACGACGAGCGCAGCGCCGAGCAGGTGCAGTTCGACATCCGCGCGGGCGAGGCGCGTCTGCGGCAGGCCGCGGAGGCGCTGCAGCAGGCGACGGAGGCGCTGCAGCGGGCGCGCACGCGCCGGGCGGTGGCGGACGCGGCGGCGCGGCAGGCGGAAGAGGAGAGCGCGCGCCGCGAAGAGGAGCGCCGAGCCGCCGAAGACGCGCTGCAAGCGGCGCTGCGGGCGCGCGGCTTTGCCACGGAGGCGGAGCTGTTGGAGGCGATGAAGGGGGAGGAGGAGATCGCATCGCTGCGGCGGCAGGGCGAGGCCTTCCGCGCCGCGCCCTCCCGCGCCGAGGAGGAGGACGACGCCGCGCGAAAGGACATCGCCGGGCGCGCCCGCCCGGACACGGCGGCGGCCTTGGCGGCGGAGGAGGAAGCGCTTGCCGCATACAACCGGGCGGCGGCGGCGTTCGGCGCGCAGCGGCAGCGCGCCGCATCCGCGCGCGCGCTCCTGGAGGACACGCGCGCGCAGGCGGAGGCGCTGCCCGCCCGCCGCCGCACGGCGGAGAAGATGCGCGCCTTCACCGAGTGCTTCACCTACAACAAGGGCGTGACGCTGTCCAGCTTCGTGCTCTCGGCGATGCTGGGCAGCGTTGCCGAGCAGGCCAACGAGCTTCTGCGCCTGGTGCACGGCGGCAGGTACCGCCTGGAGGTGCGCTCGGCCCGCACCCGCGCCCGGCTGGACGGGCTGGAGCTGCAGGTGCTCGACGGCTACTTTGGCGGCGAGCGCGACGTGCGCACGCTCTCGGGCGGGGAGAAGTTCCTGGTGTCGCTGGCGCTGTCGCTGGGGCTGTCGGCGGTGGTGCGCGCCCAGGCCGGGGGCGTGGCGATGGAGGCCATGTTCATCGACGAGGGCTTCGGCAGCCTCGACCCCGCCTCGATCCGCGACGCGCTGGACGTGCTCAGCACCATCGGCGCCGGGGGCAAGGTCGGCATCATCTCCCACGTCGAGGCGCTGCGCGAGAACATCCTCCAGGGCATCGAGGTGGTCAAGACCCGCTCCGGC
>CALWKN010000190.1 GCA_944381265.1 uncultured Clostridia bacterium | reverse complement strand
GCGTGCTCGTGCCGGGCACGGGCGTCTGCCTGCAGAACCGCGGCGCCTGCTTCTCCCTGGCCGAGGGCCACGCCAACGCCGTCGCCCCGCGCAAATACCCCTACCACACCATCATCCCCGGGTTCCTGGCGCGGGACGGCAAGCCCCTGGGCCCGTTCGGCATCATGGGCGGTTACATGCAGCCCCAGGCGCACATGCAGGTGCTCGTCCACCTGCTCGACGAGGGGCACAACCCCCAGGCCGCGCTGGACGCGCCGCGCTTCTGCTGGACGGAGGGCCTGCGCTTTGACATGGAGCCCGGCTTCTCCCACGCAGTCGTGGACGCGCTGCGCCGCCGCGGGCACGAAATCCGCGTGCTCTCCGGCTCCCAGTACGGCCGCGGGCAGATGATCCTGCGCGAGGGGGAGAGCTGGGTCGGGGCCACCGAGCCCCGCGCCGACGGCTCCGTCATCGGCTTCTGAGTTTTGCCAGGAGGGCCTTGCCATGAAGGAAAACAAGTACGACGACGCGCGCTTCTTCCAGAAGTACAGCGAGATGCCCCGCTCCCGCTACGGCCTGGCGGGCGCGGGCGAATGGCCGACGCTGGAGCCGCTGCTGCCCGATTTTGCCGGCAAGGACGCGCTGGACCTGGGTTGCGGCTACGGCTGGCACTGCGCCTACATGGCCGCCCACGGCGCGCGCAGCGTCCTTGGGATCGACCTTTCGGAAAAGATGCTCGCCGTGGCGCGGGAGACCCACGCCGCCCCCGCCGTGACCTACCGCCGCTGCGCGATGGAGGACTTTGCGCTCGCGGACGCCAGCCTGGACGTCGTCTTCAGCTCCCTCGCCCTCCACTATGTGCGGGATTATGTGCCGCTGGTGCGAAGAATCGCGCGCTGGCTGCGGCCGGGCGGGCGCTTCCTCTTCTCCGCCGAGCACCCGGTCTTCACCGCCCAGGGCCCGCAGGACTGGGTCTACGACGCGCAGGGGAACATCCTCCACTTCCCGGTGGACAACTACTACCTCGAGGGCCCGCGCCGGGCCGTCTTCCTCGGCGAGCCGGTGCAGAAATACCACCGCACGCTCACCACCTATCTGGACGCGCTGCTGACAAACGGCTTTCGCCTGCTGCGCGTGGTCGAGCCCCCGCCGCCGCCGGAGATGCTCGACCTCCCCGGCATGCGCGACGAGCTGCGCCGGCCGATGATGCTGATCGTCTCCGCGATCAAGGACGCCTGACGGCCGCACAGCGCCAAAAAAGAGGAACCGCAAGGGTTCCTCTTTCAGACTGTCGAAAAAGTAGGACTGTTCGCTTGGGGATGCATAAAGGGGCGACTGCGCCCCCGTGCAGCATACGCTGCCCGGGGGTTCCGGCCTGCGGTGCCCCTTCGGGCCCCTGTGGGGCGTCCACGACGTCCTCGGTCTCCAGGTTCGCTTCGCTCACCCTTTGACTGCGCCCGGGGGTTTCGGCCTGCGGTGCCCCTTCGGGGCGTCCTCGGCCTCCAGGTTCGCTTCGCTCACCCTTGGTAGCCCCTTCATCTTCAATCCGCAGCGGCGGCGTGTACGCTTCCGTAGGGTCCGCGTTAGCGGACCTGGAGGGCCGTGCAAGCCGAAGGCTTGGTAGGCTCGGAGCCCCGGGTCGCGTCAGCGGTACGGGGCGAAGGCGGAGGATGTCGGCCCGTAGGGCCGCTTATCCGTATCCGCCCCCGGCCGTGCCCGAAGGGCACAGGGGGTTCCGGAGGGGGCGAAGCCCCTGGAGGGCCGTACAAGCCGCAAGGCTTGCTAGGCCCGGAACCCCGGGCCGCGTTAGCGGCACGGGGCGCAGGCGGAGGAACGGTTCCGTAGGAACCGTTTCCGGTATCCGGCGCCCTGCGCGCAGCACGCGGCACTTCCGGAGGGGGCGAAGCCCCTGGAGGGCCGTGCAAGCCGAAGGCTTGTTAGGCCCGGAACCCCGGGCAGCCGTAGGCGGCACGGGGCGCAGGGAGATGTCACTCGAAAAAATACAAACTTGCTTTTTTTCGAAGCGTGTCGACTTTGTCGACACGCTCAACGCTCCTTCCCGCCGATGGGAAGGAGCGTTTTTTGCCCCAAAGATCCGGCGGCCGAAGGGGATCGGCCGCCGGATCTTCAGCGGATGCGCAGCTGGTCGAAGACCTTGGCGCAGGCCAGCGTGTCGTCCAGCGGGACGAGGGGGCTCTCCAGCGCTCCCTGACGCAGGAGCTGGCAGAAGTGGTCGATCTCGTAGAGGAAGCCGTCGCCCGCGTCCTCGGTGAACGTGGCCACCGGCTCGCCCGCCTCGTCGTAGAGCTCGGCGCGCGTCGAGCGCACGAAGTCGCGCACGAGCACCGAGCCGTTTTCGCCGAGGATCTGGGCGTCGCCGGGCAGGGCCAGGTTCACGGCGCAGCTCAGATGCGCCATGGCCCCGGAGGGGAAGCGCAGCGCGATCAGGTCCAGCGCGTCCACGCCCGTTTCCGACGGCAGGGCCAGGCCGGAGACGGCCTCGGGGTGCTCGCCCAGTATCCCCATCGCAAACTCGATCGGGTAGACGCCGGCGTCCAGCAGCGCGCCGCCGCACAGCGCCGGGTCGTAGAGGCGGGAGGTCGGGTCAAACGGCGCGTCAAAGCAGAAGTCGGCGCGGATCAGGCGCACCGGGCCGATCAGCCCGCCGCGGACCCAGCGCGCGGCGCGGCGCACCGCGGGCAGGCAGCGCGTCCACATGGCCTCCATCAGCAGCACCTGTTTCTCGCGGGACAGCGCGATCAGCGCCTCGGCCTCCCCGGCGCTCACCGCCATGGGCTTTTCGCAGAGCACGGGCTTGCCGGACAGCAGCGCCGCCTTGGTCCAGCGGAAGTGCAGATCGTGCGTAAGGCCGATGTAGACCGCGTCTACGTTCTCGTCCTCAAGAAGCGCCGCGTAGGAGCCGTAAGATGTTTCCGCGTCAAAATGCGCGGCAAAGTCGCGCGCGCGGAGCTCGTCCCGCGCCGCCACGGCGTAGAGCTCCGCCTCCTGGCTCTCGGCCAGTACGGCGGCGAAGCGCCGGGAGATCTTCCCCGCTCCCAGGATTCCAAAGCGCACAGCCATCGCCACAACCTCCTTGCGTGTCTTTTTAATGAGTATACCGCGTTTTCATCAAAAGGGAAAGGGATTTCAACGTAAATTTTTAGATTTCGGCAAGAAAGTTTCGCGTGAAAAACGGAAAAATCGAACAGGATATCCTCTTTTTCACGGTATTTCGACAATTTCGCACAAAGGGGGAAACGGCGCCCGGCGCTTTTACGGGCAAAGCGGGGGGCGCGGCGGCGGGGTGGGGCGCAGGGCAGTACAAGTTTAGGCTGGCGTTATAGGGCGGGCCGCCGCGCCCCCCGCGTCCCCCTTTACTCCGCGGCAAACAGGCGCTGGGCGTAGCCGACGGAAGCCATGGCATCCTTGCCGTAGAAGTCCGCGCCGATGCGGCGGGCGTATTCCTCGCTCAGCACCGCGCCGCCCACCATCACCCGGCACTCCGGCGCCTCGCGGTGCAGCAGGGCGATCGTCTCCTCCATGGCGCGCACGGTGGTCGTCATCAGCGCCGAGAGGCCGACAAGGCGCACATGCTCCTCGCGCACGGCACAGAGCACCTTTTCCGGCGGCACGTCCTTGCCAAGGTCGATCACCGCAAAGCCGTAGTTTTCCAGCAGCACCTTGACGATGTTCTTGCCGATGTCGTGTATGTCGCCCCGCACCGTGGCCAGCACCACCGTGCCCTTGCGCTCCGGCGCGCCGCCGCTCTTTGCCATCTCCTGCTGCAGCACGGCGAAGGCCGCCTTGGCCGCCTCGGCGCTCATCAGCAGCTGCGGCAGGAACACCTTGCCCGCCTCAAACCCCGCGCCCACGCGGTCCAGCGCCGGCATGAGCCGGTTTTCGATGATGGCAAGCGGCGCTTCTCCCGCCTCCAGGCAGGCGCGCGCCCCCGCCTCCGCCGCGGACTTAAGTCCCCGCTCCACCGCGTCGCCTACGCTCGTCTCCTGAGCCCCTTCGGGCTTTGCCAAAGACGGCGCCGTCTCCTCCTGCGCGGCAAAGGCGATGTAGCGCCCGCACTGCGGGTCCGCCCCGGTCAGCGTAAGCGAGGCGCGGAAGGCGCGCAGCATGGCGTCGCTGCCCGGGTTGAGGATCGCGGCGTCCAGTCCGGCGGCAAGGGCCATGGTCAGGAACGCGGCGTTGACCATCTCCCGCTGCGGCAGGCCGAAGGAGATGTTCGACACGCCCAGCACCGTGCGCACGCCGAGCTCCTCCTTGCAGCGGCGCAGGGCCTCCAGCGTCACGCGGGCGTTGTCCTCGCCCGTGGAGACGGTCATCGTCAGCGCGTCCAGCACGATGTTTTTGCGCGGTATGCCCATTTTTTCCGCCGCCGCCACGATGCGCCGCCCGATGTCCACGCGCCCCTGCGCCGTCTCCGGTATGCCGTCCTCGTCCAGCAGCAGGCCCACGAGGACGCCGCCGTACTTCTTTGCCAGCGGCAGCACGCTCTTTAGGGACTCCGCCTTGCCGGAGACGGAGTTGAGCAGCGGCACGCCGTTGCAGCGCCGCAGCGCCGCCTCCATCGCCGCGGGGCTGGCGGTGTCGATCTGCAGCGGCAGGTCGCACACCGCCTGCACCGCCTCCACCGCCTCGGGCAGCAGCGCTTCCTCGTCGATGTCCGGCAGGCCGACGTTGACATCCAGTATGTCCGCGCCGCGCTCGGCCTGCTGCGCCGCTTCCCGCTGGATCAGGCCGATGTCATGCGCCCGCAGCGCACGCTTCAGGCGCGGCTTGCCGGTGGGGTTGATCCTCTCGCCTATGATCACGGGCGAGAGCGAGAGGTCCAGCGCCCGGCTGCCAGAGGTGACGACCGGGCCCCGCGGCCCCTGCGGCAGCGGCACGGGCGAAAGATCCTCGCAGGCCACCCGCAGCGCCGCGATGTGCGCGGGCGTGGTGCCGCAGCAGCCGCCCACCAGCCAGGCCCCGGCCCGGACGATCTCCGCCCCGTCCTGCGCGAACTCCTCCGGCGAAACGTCAAAGAACGTCGCGCCGCCCTCCTCGCGCGGCAGGCCGGCGTTGGGCTGCACCAGCAGAGGCAGCGATGTGCAGGCGCGAAGGGTTTTCAGCTGTTGCAGCATCTGCTTGGGGCCAAGGCCGCAGTTCAGGCCCATCGCCCGCACCCCCAGGCCCTCCAGCAGCGCCGCGACCACCAGCGCGTCCGCGCCGCTTAGGAGGCGGCCGGTCTCGTCCATCGTCACCGTGGCCACGACCGGCAGGCCCGCTTCCCGCGCCGCCAGCACCGCCGCCTTGAGCTCGTAGGCGTCGTTCATCGTCTCCACAAGCGCGATGTCCGCGCCCGCCGCGGCGCCGGCGCGCGCGGCCTCGGCAAAGAGGGACACCGCCTCTTCAAAGGCCAGATCGCCGTAGGGGCGCAGCAGGCGGCCCGTGGGCCCCAGATCCAGCGCTACCAGGCCGCGCCCGGCGCGTCGCACCGCCTCCCTGGCCAGGGCCACGCCCTCGCGCACTACCGCGGCGGTCTCCTTCCCGTACTTCAGCGCGTAGGCGCCGAACGTGTTCGCCGTCACGGCGTCCGCGCCGGCGGCAAGGTACGATGCGTGTATGTCCAGCACGTCCTGCGGGCGTGCAAGGTTCCAGCTTTCCGGCAGTTCGCCCGGCCGCAGGCCGCGCGCCTGCAGCTGCGTGCCCATCGCGCCGTCCCAGATGCAGACGCGCTTGCCAAGGTTCTCCAGCATATTCGTCCTCCCTCTTTTTTGTTGGAGCGGGAAACCGTCCTTTCGCCCCGGCGTTCGCCCGCCGGGCTCTCTTACGGTCGGATGGGAAAAGACAGGCGGCGATAGGGGCAGTCCCGCCTGCCGCAGGACGCGCACGGCGGCGCGGGGACGGGGGCGCCGTCCGCTTCGCCGTCCGGCACGCCGGCAACGTACAGGAGCGACTTGCCCGGCGCCAGCATCCCCGCCTCCGTCTGCGCAAGGCCAATGCGCCGCCCCGCGTCCAGGAGCAGCAGCAGCGCGCCCTGTCCCGCCAGCGGAAAGCCCGCGTACCCCGGCGCGGTCGGCGCGCGCAGCGCCCGGGGGAAGGCCCGCAGGGCCCGCGCCGCCTCCTCTTCCACCAGGGCCGAGGCGCAGGCGTCCAGCGCCAGCGCGTAGGCCATGTCCAGCGCCGCGGCCCGCGCCAGCAGCCGGTCCGCCGCCTGTCCCAGCGTCACCGCCAGCAGCAGCGCCTCCTTACAGCCGCACAGCGCTTCCCGCAAAGCCTGTCCCGCGAGGAAGCACCCGCCGATCCTGGCGCCGTCCCCGTCCGCCCGGCAGGGCAGCAGCCGCAGCGCGCGCCGCGGCCGCACCGAGGACAGCAGCGCCTCCAGCGCGCGATGTAGGAGCGGCTCCGGCCCGGCAAAGTAGCGCGCCGCCCGCGAGAGCACCGCTTTTTTCATTCGCCCTTGCGGAAGATCTCCGACAGGTTGCCGATGATGCGCGCGGCGATCTCCGGCTGGTTCATGGTGTAGATGTGCACGTGCCCAACGCCGTTGGCGATCAGATCGATGATCTGCTCCGTGCAGTAGGCGATGCCCGCCTGGCGCATGGCGCGCGCGTCCTCGCCGAAGCGGTCCACGATGGCGGCAAAGCGCGGCGGCAGCGCCGTGCCCGACAGGCGGCAGATGCGGCGTATCTGCTTGCCGTTTGTCACCGGCATGACGCCGGCGATCACCGGCACGCGGATCCCCGCCGCCTGCGCCCGGTAGAGGAAGTTGTAGAGTATGTTGTTGTCAAAGAACATCTGCGTGGTGAGGAAGTCCACCCCCGCGTCCACCTTGCGGCGCAGATTGTCCAGATCCTGCCGGCGGTTGGCGGACTCCGGGTGCCCCTCCGGGTAGCAGGCCGCGCCGATGCAGAAGCCGCCGAAGGCGCGCACGTCGCGCACCAGCTCGTCGGCGTGGGCGTACTGCCCCGGCAGCGGGAAGGCCGCGTCCTTGGGGATGTCGCCGCGCAGGGCCAGCACGTTCTCGATGCCGCGCGCGCGCAGGGCGGCGAGCGCTTCCTGCACGCCCTGGCGCGTGGAGGCCACGCACGTAAGGTGCGCCAGCGCCGGCACGCCGCTGCGCTCCACTTCGCTGGCCACCTCGGCGGTGAAGGCCGAGGTGCCGCCGCCCGCGCCGTAGGTCACGGAGATGAAGGAAGGGGAGAGCGCCGCCACGTTGCGCGCGATCTCCTTGTACTCGGAGAGGAGCCGCCCTTCCTTGGGCGGGAACAGCTCGCAGGAGACGGTGACCGGGTGCTCCTGCAGGATCTGGCGAATCGTCATCGGGGACATACTCCTTTCGCAAAACCGGCATTTCCTCCATTATACACCGAACGCCCCCGCCGTGCAAACGCCGTTTCTGCCGCGCGGCCCTCCTGGGGTGTGACGCCCCACCCCTGGTCCCTCGACTCCGTGGGGGAAGGGAGGGGATGCGGGGCGCCTAGCGGCGTCCCTTACCCCTCCCTTCCCCCACAGGGCCCCCGCATCCGCTCTTCTCCGCCTTGCGGCGGCTCGAGCGGATACGGAGGCCCTTGGGTTTTCTCTCTCGGCGCCCTATGGCAAACCCACGGCCGCCGAAAAAAAATTCTCCTCGCCTGGCACAGGCGGGGAGAATTTGTTTTGGGGGGCCGTGCGGAAAAACGGGGAGGGGGCCGCAGGGACCGCGGCACGCGGGCCCGGAGCGCCCCCTCAACGTTTTTCCGCAGAGTCGAGGGCAGAGGGGTGGGGCGTGGCCCCGGCGGGGAGGTCAGTACTTGCGGAAGTAGGCGTAAGATTCGCCGGGCAGCCCCGCCGGGCGGCGGCCGACGCGCACGCGCCGCTCGTAGAGCTGGAAGCCGCACTTGTCCGCCACGCGGAAGGCGGGCCCGTCCCCGTCCGCGGCGGTGAGGATCAGATAGGGCAGGGAGTCGTCGCGCAGACAGGCGTCGGAGACGAGCTTGACCGCCTCCTTGGTGCAGCCGCGCCCGCGATAGGCGTCCAGCAGGCCGTAGACCAGCTCCACCTCAAAGAGGTCCGGGTGCTCGCCCAGGCCGATCAGGCCGATCAGCTCGTCCGTCTCGCGCAGGGCGATGGCAAGGCGCCGCGCGTCGCGGAAATCCCTTGCCGCCCGCGCCTGGGCGATCAGATCCGAAAGCGCAGGCAGTTCCTCGCCCGGCAGCGGCGCTTCCCACTCCGTCAGCGCGCGGTGCAGCGCCGGATCTGCCCGCAGCGCCGCAAAGCGCGCCTCGTCCTTTTCCATGAGGTCGCGCACGATCACAGTCTCTCCAAGCAGCGGCGTCATTTTTGCCCTCCTTCCCCGGCGGCGAGCTTCAGCCCCCCGCCGGACACCCAGTGGTCCAGTTCGAGGAAATTCATGTAGACGTTGTCCGGCTCGATGGCGAAGCGGTCCGCAAGCTCCCGCGTCAGCGCCGCGGCAAAGTCGCGCTTGGCCTCCGCGGGCGCCGGGGTGTAGAGCCTGAGGTCCACAAAGGCGCAGGCCGTCTTGCCGCCGCGGAAGTAGAGGTCCGCGTCCTGCTCGATGCGCACCATCAGGTTCTGCTGGTTCTTGCCGGGGATCTTTTCGATCAGCTTTGCGCAGCGCTCGTAGAGCGCCTTGCGCGCAAGGGGCGAGACCGGAAGGCCCAGGGCGATGTGCAGATAGGGCATGAAAATCCACCTCCTATGGAAGATCGGGCGCTAGAGCCCGAACGTCGTCTTGCAGTTGTAGACCGCGCCGAGCACGTTGGCGTCGTTGCGGTGGGCGCAGAGGCGCACATTGGGCAGTATCGGCCCGTCGCGCTCCGCCACCAACTGGGAGAGCGCGCTTTGCAGCTCCGGCAGCAGCGGCTCCCAGGCCGTGATGCCGCCGCCCAGCAGGAAGGCCTGCGGGTCCGCGACGTACTGCATGGTCAGGATCACGTTGGCAAGGCCGAAGAAGAACTCGTGCAGGCACTGCGCCGCCGCCGCGTCCTCCGCCCGCCGCTCGTACATCTCCGGCAGCGTGCGCCTCTCCCCGCTGCGGGCAAAGTAGCGCTTCTCCACCTCCACCGGCGCGATCTGCTGCCCGTAGCTGCCGCCCTCCGGCGCGGGGTAGGCGTAGCCGATGTCCCCGGCCAGGAAGTGCGCGCCGGAGAACACCCTGCCGCCCGCGCAGTAGGCGCCGCCCAGGCCGGAGCCCAGCACCAGCGTCACAAAGTTGGTAAGATCCCGCGCCGCGCCGCACCAGATCTCGCCCAGCGCCGCGCAGTTGCCGTCCTTTTCCAAGGCAACGGGCAGGTCGGTATATCGGCGCAGATCGTAGTAGTTCTGCCCGATGAGGTAGAGGAGGGAGGGCGCGAGCTTGGCAAACACCACGCCCGAGGAGGGGTCGATGCCGCCGCAGGAGCTGATCCCCACGCCGCAGATCTCCGGGTACTGCGCCCGCGCCCGCGAAATCAGGCCGCTTAGCGCCTCCAGAAAGGCGGGAAAGTCCGGCGGCACCGGCAGGCGGAAGCGCGCAAGGATCTGCGCGTCTTCGGCGACCACGCCCGCCTTGATCGACGTGCCGCCCACGTCTATGCCAAGGTACAGCTTCACTTTGCCCCGCCTCCGTTTGGCCAGGCCAGCATGACCTCGGCCTGGCCCTGGAAGCCGGCCGTCTCGTGCGGCAGCACGATGGCGCTCATGCCGGGGGTGAGGAACATCCCCTCCGCCGTAAGGCTGCCGGAGAGGAGCGTTGCGCAGACAAAGACGTCCCTTTCGTTCGCAAAGGGGCCGCAGACGCGCGTGCGGCGCGTGCCGAAGTACGCCTCCTCGTAGTCGCGCTCCCACTCGTAGGGCAGGGCGCGGGCGGTCTTATGCACGTCCACGACGCTGAGCGCCTCCTCCACCTGCAGCGGCCGCGCCTGGCCCTTTTCGTCCCGGCGGTCGTAGTCGTAGAAGCGGAAGGTGACGTCGGTGGACTGCTGGATCTCGTAGACCAGGCAGCCGGCGGTCAGCGCGTGCAGCGTGCCGGGGGCGACGAAGACGTAGTCGTCTGCGCGCACCGGCAGGCGGCCGAGCACCGTCTCCACCTGCCCCTGCGCCACCTTTTCCCGCAGCTCGTCCGCGTCCTTTGCCGTGCAGCCGCAGACGATGGAGCCGGAAGCGGGCGGGGCGAGGAACACCCAGGCCTCGCTCTTGCCAAAGGGGGCGGAAAGGCGCGCGCGGGCGTAGTCGTCGTCCGGGTGCACCTGGATGGAGAGGTCGGCGCTTGCGTCCACCAGGCCGATCAGAAGCGGGAAGACCGGGAACTCCGGGCAGCCAAAGCGCGCAGGGTCGGCGGCGTAGACCTCGGAGAGCGCAAGGCCGATGTTTTCGCCGTTGAGCACGGTGCAGCTCAGGTCCACGCCGCCGGCGACGGTGTAGAGCGAGCCCACGCGCGTGTTCAGGGGATCGGCGCCGAACTTCTGCAGGCGCGAGCCGCCCCAGATCGTGGTCTTGTTGACAGTATCCAGTACAAGCATGTTAGACCTCCCGGAACTCGAAGCGGTTGTGGGCGGAGACGTCGCGGTACCAGGCGGCGGACTTCTTGAGCCGGCGCCGGAGATTCGCCTCGCGGTCGACCTCGATCAGGCCGTAGCGGTTCTTAAAGGCGTTGTAGGGCGAGCAGTTGTCGATCGAGGCAAAGAGCCAGTAGCCCTGGCAGTTGCTCCCATCTTCTATGGCCTTGGAGAGCCAGGCCAGGTGCTCTGAGATGAACTCGATGCGGTAGTCGTCCTGCACCACGCCGTCCTCGCCCTTAAAGCGCGCCTCATTCTGCACGCCCATGCCGGACTCCGAGACGATCCAGGGCAGGTTGCCGTACTCGCGCCGGATGCGCATGCCGATGTCGTAGAGGGACTTGGGGTAGATCTCCCAGCCGCGGTAGGGGTTCATGCGCTTGCCGGGCATGTCGTAGGATTCGTAGAACTTCTCCGGGTGGAAGGGGCGGCTGTCGTCCCAGGGCGTCGCCCGCGCCTTGACGCGCATGGGCTGGTAGTAGTTCATGCCAAGCACGTCCACCGTGTTTTCCCGGATGAGGCGCGTGTCCTCCGGCGTTAGGTCAAAGAGCAGCCCCTCGTCCGAAAGGATGCGCAGGAAGTTTTCCGGATAGCGGCCCAGCACCGCCGTGTCGGTGAACGGACGCCAGAAGAAGTCGTCCGCGATGCGCGCGGCGGCGGCGTCGTCCGGATCGGACGCGTCGCGGGGGACGATGTAGGGGGAGTTTAGGATCGCGCCAAAGCGCGCGCCGGGCAGCATCTCGCGGCAGGCCCGGGCGGCTCTGGCGGTGCAGACCACCTTGCCGTGGATCCAGGCGTAGGCGCGCGCGGGGTTTTTCTCGTGCGGCCACCAAGCGCCGTTCAGGAAGCAGAGCTCGGGGATGACCATCGGCTCGTTGAAGGCGAAGAACGTGTGCACGCGGTCGCCGTAGCGGCGGAACACCTCGCGGGCGTAGGATACGTACAGGTCCTGCACATGGCGGCTCTCGTAGCCGCCGTACTTCTCATAGAGACAGGCCGGCAGCTCCCAGTGCTCCAGGCAGAGGAAGGGCTCAATGCCGTTTTCCAGCAGGCCGTCGATGACGTCGGAATAGTAGCGCGCCGCGCGCTCGTCCACCACGACGTTCTCGTAATCCGTCAGGAACCGGGACCAGTCGATGTTGAAGCGGTACTGGCGGATGCCGGCCCTGGCAAAGAGCGGGATGTCGGTGGAAAAGCGGCGGTAGAAGTCGGAGGCCACCTCCGGCCCCACGCCCTCGAACCAGGCGTCGCGGTCCCTCTCCCACATCAGATGCGGGAAGTGCTTTTGCTCCGGGCGCTTGTCCGTCTCGCCCTCCATCTGCCAGCCCGCGCCCGTGGCGCCCAGACGGAACGACTCCGGGAAGGAATAGATCATCGAAAACAACCCTCCTTACGCTTGGGGTCAAGCTTTGCCCCCCTTTATTTTACAACCGCGGCGGGAATTTGGCCATTCCCCGCGCAAAACTGCCGCTCGCCGTCCCGCAGGGCAAAACGGAGAAGGGGAAAAATTTGCCCGGCGGCGGCTTTTTTTGCCGGGGAAAATCCCGTATAATGGAGGAAAGACGACAGAAGGGGAGGCGGGGAAGCGTGGGGGAGGCGTTTTTCGCCTATCTGGAGCGGGAAAAGAACGTGCGCCTGAACGAGGAGCAGCGGGCGGCGGTGGACTTTGGCGAAGGGATCGCGCTGCTTGCCGCCGCGCCCGGCAGCGGCAAGACGACGGTGGCGGTCTGCCGCGCCGAGCGGCTGCTGGAAATGGGCGTGCCGGCGCAAAGGCTGCTCACGGTGAGCTTTGGCCGCCGCAGCCGCGAGGACCTGCAGGCGCGCTTTTGCGCGCTGTTCCCCGAGTCGCCGTCGCCCGTGTTTTCCACGCTCCACGCGCTGAGCCTGCGCGTGCTGCGCGAGGCGGCCCAGCGCGCCGGGCGGCCGCTGTTCGGGATCCTGAGCGACCCCGGGCCCATGGTGCGAGGGCTCCTGCGCCGCCAGGGGGTGTTCCCCGACGCGGAGATGATGCAGGAGGCGCTCTCGCTCCTGGAGCGGGAGGCGAGCGCCCCGGACGAGGAGAAGTACGCCGCCTCCCTCTTTGACGGCAAGCGCCTTGCCGCGGACTACGCGCGGGAAAAGCGCGAAAAGCGGCTGATGGACTTTGCCGACATGCAGGTCTACGCGCTGCGGCTGCTGCGCCGGGACGAGGGAGAGAGGAAGCGCTGGCAGGGGCGCTTTGCCTATGTGCAGGTGGACGAGGCGCAGGACACCTCGCCCGTGCAGCAGGCGCTGCTGGCGCTGCTCGTCCAAGCGTGCGGCAACCTTCTTTGCGTGGGCGACGCCGACCAGAGCATCTACGGCTTCCGCGGCGCGAGGCC
>CALWKN010000189.1 GCA_944381265.1 uncultured Clostridia bacterium | reverse complement strand
AGCGTGGGCACAAAGCGCGTTCCGCAGTGCGGGCAGACGTAATAGCCGGCGCGGAGCTCCAGCATCGCCGCGCCGAGCACGCCCGCGGCGGCGGTGACCAGGGCCAGCGCGATCACAGCCGCCCGCGCCCACGCCGGGAGCGGCAGGAACCCCGCCAGCAGCGCCAGGGCGACCACCGCCACGACCGTCACGCTCCCCATCAGGATCGAGAGCGCCATCGTGCGCCGGTTCTCCTGCGCCTCCTGCATCAGGTGCACAAGGTTTTCCTCCGCCTGCGCCCGGTAGCGCGCCTCGGACACCGTTTCGCCCGTGAGCAGGTCGTTGACCGTGATGCCCAGCGCCTGGCACAGCGGCAGGAGCAGGGAGACCTCCGGAAGCCCCCGCCCCGTCTCCCATTTGGAAATCGTCTTGTCGCTGACGGAGAGCCGCTCGGCGAACTGGCGCTGCGTAAGGCCCAGGCCCTGCCGCTTTGCGGCGATGAAGCGGCCGATCTTGCTTTGATCCATGTGTCGTACCTCCTTTACGCCTTTATTGTACGGGAGAAGGGCGCCCTGCGTCTACCTGCGATGCGCAGAATTTTGGAGGTTCTACGGAGCGTAGAGAGGCGGTTTTGTCCCGGGATGCGGGAGCAAATCAATCGTTAACTTGCGCAGGGAACCAAAAACGGGTATAATAAGAGAGATGGATTTCTGCCTGCGGCGCGCCGCGCATCTGGCGCGCACGGGAGAGGGGAAGCGTGGTTTTTCATCTGCGCCAAGAGCGGGTTGGCGCTGGCGCGCTTCCGGCGTCCCGTGTGCGATGCGATAGGATTTTTTGCCGCGGGTGCGGGATACAATCGAATAGCCGCCCCGCCTTTTTCACAGGGAGAGGAGCGGCGCGCGGAAGAATCCGCTCCTTGCAGGCGGGTTCGCCCGTTTTGCTTGCACGCCTTTTTGGGCGCGTGCGGGAAGAGTCTGCGAAAAACCCGGAAAGAGGGTTCACAAAACGAACAAGAAGGAGGAATTGGTAGAAGTGTCTCCAAAAGGAAAACTGAAGATCATTCCCTTGGGCGGCGTGGAGGAGATCGGCAAGAACATCTACGTCATTGAGTATGCGGACGACATCGTGGTGGTGGACTGCGGCTCCATCTTCCCCAAGGAGGACATGCTGGGCATCGACCTGGTCATTCCGGATGTGACGTATTTGCAGCGCAACCGGGAGCGCATCCGCGGCATACTCGTCACCCACGGCCACGAGGACCACATCGGCGCCATCCCCTACGTGGTAAAGCAGCTGGGCGGCGTCGTGCCCATTTACGGCACGCGGCTGACGCTGGCGCTGATCGAGCTAAAGCTCAAGGAGCACCGCGCCATGCAAAACGTGGCCCTGCACACGGTAAAGCCCGGATCCAGCGAGAAGATCGGCGGCTTTGACGTGGACTTCATCAAGATGAGCCACTCCATCGCCGGGGCCGTGGCCATGGCCATCAAGTGCCCGGTGGGCACGGTGGTGGTCACCGGCGACTTCAAGGTGGACTTTACGCCCGTGGACGGCGAACGCATGGACTTTCAGAAGCTGGCGGAGCTGGGCAAGCGCGGGGTGCTGGCGCTCCTGATGGACTCCACCAACGTCGAGCGGCCGGGCTTTACCATGAGCGAAAAGAAGGTGGGCGAGACCTTCAACTCCTTCTTCCCCCGGGCGGAGGGGCGCATCATCATCGCCATGTTCGCCTCCAACGTCCACCGCATTCAGCAGGTGGTGGACTCGGCCCAGCACTATGGGCGCAAGGTCTGCCTGACCGGGCGCAGCATGCTCAACGTCTCCAGCGTCGCCATGCAGCTGGGCGAACTGCACATTCCGCCGGAAGTGATGATCTCCATCGACGATCTGGACCGCTATCCGGACGAGGAGATCGTGGTCATCACAACGGGCTCGCAGGGCGAGCAGATGTCGGGCCTTACGCGCATGGCCTTCTCCGAGCACCGCAAGCTCGACATAAAGCCCACCGACATGGTCATCATCTCCGCCAACCCCATTCCCGGCAACGAGCTTTCCGTCTCCCGCGTCATCGACCAGCTCCTGCGCAAGGGCGCCAACGTCATCTATGAGTCCCTGGCCGAGGTGCACGTCTCCGGCCACGCCCGCCAGGAGGAGCTCAAGCTCATGCACGCGCTGATCAAGCCGAAGTTCTTCATCCCTGTGCACGGCGAGTACCGCATGCTCTCCATCCACAAGAAGCTGGCCATGTCCATGGGCATGCCGGAGGACCACGTGCTCATCCCGCGCCTGGGCGACGTCATCGAGGTCAGCCGCAACGCCTGCAAGGTGGCCGGGGCCGTGCCCGCGGGCGCGGTGCTGGTGGACGGCCTTGGCATCGGCGACGTGGGCAACGTGGTGCTGCGCGACCGCAAGCACCTGTCCCAGGACGGCCTGATGACCGTGGTGGTGGGCCTGTCCAAGGAGGAGAACAAGCTGGTCTCCGGGCCGGACATCGTAACGCGCGGCTTTGTCTATGTGCGCGAGAACGAGGAGCTCATGGTGCAGGCGCGCGAAGTGGTGAAAAAGTGCGTGACTGCCAGCCTCAAGGAGAACCGCGTGCCGGACTGGGGCGTGATCAAGGGCCGCATACGCGACGACCTGCGCGAGTTCCTCTACCAGAAGACCAAGCGCAGCCCGATGATCCTGCCCATCATCATGGAAGTGTGAGGAGGGAGCGAGCATGGCCAATATCTACGACAGCGCCCACGCCCTGGCGCGCGAGCTGAAGGAGAGCCCGGAGTACCGGGAGTACCAGCGCACGCGCGAGATCGCCATGGAGAACGAGACGCAAAAGGCGCTCATCGAGGAGTATAAGAAGCTCCAGTTCCAGCTGCAGATCGCCGCGGCCGGCGGCGGCACGCCCGACCCGGCGGAGATGGAGCGCCTGCAGAAGATCGCCGGCGTCCTCCAGCTGAGCCGCGAGGCCACCGATTACCTGCTTGCGGAGTTCCGCTTCCAGAAGCTCCTGGCCGACATCTACAAGATCCTGGGCGACGCCGCCGGCATAGATTTGGACGCCCTGCGCAGCTGAGGCGCGCTGCAACGGCGCGGGCGCGCCGCTCGTTGATAGAGGCGAGACCGATTTTACCATGGGGAGGAATGGAGCCGTGGCCGAATCCCGTAGCGCAAGGGGCTGGAACGTCGTCTGGCGCATACTGCGCCCCTTTCTGATCTTCGCCTGCGCCTGCCTGTTGGCGGCGGGCATACTCGTCTCGGCCTGGGACTTCCTCTATGAGAACTACATCATGCCGCCGGAGCCGGGGAACGACGCGCCGGTGGAGTTCGTGGTGGAGCGCGGCTCCTCCGTCTCCACCATCGCCCGGCAGCTCACAGAAGCGGGGCTGGTGCGCAACAAGGGCGTGTTCCAGTACTTGAGCGAGTTCATCGGCAAGGGCCACCAGCTCAAGGCCGGCACCTACACGCTCTCCCGCGGCATGACCATCCCGGAGATCATCGACGTGCTCTCCGCCGGCGACGGCGGCACGGACGTGATGAACTTCACCATCGTCGAGGGCCTTACGGTGGAGGAGATCGGGCAGTCCCTGGTGGAGCAGGGCGTGTTTGAAAGCGCGGACCGCTTCCTCGAGGTCTGCCGCACGGGCGAGGGCCTGGGCGAGGACTATCCCTTCATCCAGGACGTCATAGACGCGGCGGACGAGGGCCGAAACTACGTGCTGGAGGGCTACCTCTACCCCGACACCTACGAGATCTACGTCGGCTCCTCGGAGGAGACGGTCATCGGCCGCATGCTCGACCGCATGAACGTCATCTACGGCGTGGCCTACCGCACCCGCGCCGAGGAGCTCGGCATGGACATGGACGAGGTCATCACCCTGGCCTCCATGATCGAAAAAGAGGGCAAGGCCGAGAGCTTTGACAAGGTCTCCGCCGTGTTCCACAATCGCCTGAAGGAGGGCATGACGCTGGGCTCCGACGTCACCGTGCAGTACGCCGTGGGCGTGCGCCGCCTGGTGCTGACGCAGGAAGAGCTGGACACAGACAGCCCCTACAACACCTACATCCACACCGGGCTTCCGGTCGGGGCCGTCTGCAACCCCGGCAACGCCGCCATAGAAGCGGCGCTCTACCCGGACAGCGACTACGTCGAGGAGGGCTACCTGTACTTCGTGCTCACCGACCCCGAGACGGGCGAGCTCGCCTTCACAAAGACGCTGGAGGAGCACGACGAGATCGTCGAGCAGTACCGCCCCCTGTGGGAGGCCTACGACCAGGCGAGCCGGCAGGAAGCGGAAGAGTGAACCCCAAAGGGCGCGCGAACGCGCCCTTTTTTCTGCAAAATTCAAAGAGGAGTGTCGACGCATGAAGAAACCCGAACTGCTCGCCCCGGCCGGGGGGATGAGCCAGCTGGTGGCGGCGGTGCGCTTCGGCGCGGACGCCGTCTACGTCGGCGGGCAGCGCTTCGGCCTGCGCGCCTACGCCGGCAACTTTGACGACGCGGCCCTGCGCCGCGCGGTGGACTACGTGCACGCCCACGATCGCCGCCTGCACGTCACGCTCAACGCCTTCCTCTACAACGACGACCTGGACGGCCTTGCGCAGGCCGCCCGCGCGCTGGAGGACATGGGCGCCGACGCCGCCATCGTGGCGGACCCCGCCGCGGTGGAGATCTGCTGCGAGGTCGCCCCGCGCCTGCCCCTGCACTTGTCCACGCAGGCCAACACGCTCAACTGGCGCGCCGCCGCCTTCTGGCACCGCAACGGCGTAAAGCGCGTGATACTGGCGCGCGAGCTGAACCTGGAGGACGTGCGCGGCATCTGCGCCCGCGTGCCGGAGGACCTGGAGATCGAGGCCTTCGTCCACGGCGCGGTCTGCGCCTCCTATTCCGGCAGATGCGTGCTCTCCAACTACCTCACCGGCCGCGACGCCAACCAGGGACAGTGCGCGCAGGCCTGCCGCTGGAAGTACGCGCTTGTGGAGGAAAAGCGCCCCGGCGAGTACCTGCCCGTGTTCGAGGACGCGCGCGGCACCTACATCTACTCCGCCGCCGATCTGTGCATGATCGAGCACCTGAAGGCGCTCTGGCAGGCGGGCGTCGTCTCCTTTAAGATCGAGGGGCGCATGAAGACGGATTACTATGTGGCAACCGTGGTGGGCGCCTACCGCCGCGCCATCGACAACCTGCTGGAAAATCCGGACGCGCCCTTTGACCCGGCGCTGCTGCGCGAGGTGCAGTGCGCCAGCCACAGGGCGTCCGGCACCGGCTTCTACTTCACCCGCCGTCCCGCGGACCCGCCCGGTTCCGTCGCCTACGAGCGCGGCGCGGACTATGTGGCCAAGGTCCTGGAGGTCTACCCCGACGGCCGCGCCCTGGTCGAGCAGAAGAACAAGTTCGTGCGCGGCGAGACGCTGCAGTGGCTCTCCCCCGCGGGCAGCCGGGACTTCCTCTGCGAGGACCTGCGCGGCGAGGACGGCGAAGCGCTGGACAGCGCGCCGCACCCCAAGCAGCGCGTGACGCTGCCCCTGCCCGCCGGCGCGCAGGCAGGAGATTTCCTGCGCCGGCTGCGGGCGGGAAAAATATAATCTGCTGTTAACGCAAACACCTGCGCGGTGATATATAATATAATATGTATCACTGTCAATACAGCGAGGGGGACGGCGCGTGGTCGATCGGGAGTTTTACCGCAAGGTGTTGGAAATCGATGATGCGGAGCTGCTGGATCTGCTGCTTTCCATCACGCAAACGCGCAGGCTGGAAAGGAAGGAGCTCCTCATCCGCATGGGCGAGGCGCAGGAGCAGATCGTCTTTCTGGTCTCGGGCTTTTTGCGCGGGTTTCTCCTGGACGACGAGGGCAGGGAGATCACCGACTGCTTCGGGATCTGGCCGGGCACGGCGGCCATGGGTGCCTCCGCCCTGCACGAGCCCTCGCCTATCTCCATCGAGGCCCTGACCGAGGCGGAGGTCGTCTGGATGCCCGTAAAGCGCGTCGAGGCGCTCTTTGCCGAACACCCGGCGCTGCTGGAGGTCTACAACCGGTACCTGCGCAAGGCGCTGAACGTGCACTGGGAGCTCAAGACCATGATCGCCCAGGAGTCGGCGCTCAAGCGCTACCGCTGGTTCCAGAAGAGCTACCCCGGGCTGGAAGCGTACCTGCTCGACCGCCACCTGGCCTCGTTCCTGGGCATGACGCCGGTGACGCTCAGCCGCCTGCGCCGCCGCCTGCGCGACGGCACGGAGGAGGCGTGAAGGGGAGATCTCCCCTTTGACAATTTCCGGCCGGTCTGCTATAGTGGAGACAGAAAGAACGCACGCGAGGAGGAGAATTCCCGCATGGACGGCGACGACGGTAACGGCAATACCGCACGCAGACAGAACAGCATCGATAGAGGGCATATCCGTGCCGGAGAGCGGCAGGGGTATGCCTTTTTGCGTCTAAAACATTCCCTTTGACCGCGAAAGGAGCGAACACGACCCCTATGGATATCGGCACAGCATGGAAACTCGCCCTCATGGCCCTGCTGCTGGCGCTGCTGGCGGCGCTGAGCGCGGCGGAGGCGGCCTTTTCCGCCCTGAACCGCGCGGACCTCAAGGAGAAGGAAGAGGAAGGCGACAAGCGCGCCGCCCTGGCCCTGCGCCTGGCGGAGCATCCGGAGCGCCTGCGCGCCGCGGCGCTCGTCGGCGGCACGATGGCGGCGGCGGGCGCCGCAGCGCTGGGCGCCGTCATGGGCGAGCGCTGGTTCGGCGGCCTGGGCGCGCTGGGCGCGGCGCTCCTCGTCGGGTTCGCGGCGGCGCTGCTCTGCACGGCGGCCCCGCGCCTGCGCGCCCTGACCCATCCCACGGCCTCGGCCGAGCGTCTGGCGGGGCTCGCGCGGGCGCTGCTGGCGCTCTGTCTGCCGCTGACGGCGCTGCTGGCGCTGCTGCGGCGGGCGATGGGCTTCGGCCCCCGCGGGCGCCACAAGCTCACGCAGGACGAATTGCTCCAGTTCGTGGAGGACGCCGAGGAAAAGGGCGGCCTGGACAAGCAGGACGGCGAGCTGCTGC
>CALWKN010000188.1 GCA_944381265.1 uncultured Clostridia bacterium | reverse complement strand
TGGAGCGCGCCCGGGCGGCCCTGGCGGAAAACGAGCTGACGGCGCTGCTGGTCCTGGCGGTGGTTGCGTTAACGGTCTCCGGGATCGGGAGCCGGCGCGTCGTCGGGCTGGCCGGCTGCGTGCTCTGCGCGGTGCTGTTTGGGCGAAGCGGGGCGCGATGGGACCCCTGGGCGCTGGCGCCTTTGCTGGGGTACGCGCTGTGCAGCGCGCTGTCCTCGCTGCGCACCTACGGCGACGTCTTCCACGGCTTCTTCAACACGCAGATGATCTTCCCGCTGCTCTACGTCGCCGCCGCCCATCTCAAGGCAGAAGAGAGGCTGCTGTTGCGGCGCTGCCTTGCGCTGTGGGCGGGCTTTGTGGCGGCGCTGGGCGCGCTGGAGTTCGCCGTCGCGGCGCAGACGGGCCAGATAGCGCGGCTGGAGACGCTACTGGGCAACCCGAACGCGCTGGGCGCCTTCCTGGTGCTGTCCTGGTTCCTGCTGCGCGCCTGCGCCCCCGCCGCGGAAGAGAGCGGGCCGCTGCCCTCGCTGCTGCGGCGGATCGAGCCTCTGCTGTTGACGGCGCTGGCGCTGACGCTGTCCATGGGCAGCTTCCTGGCGCTGCTCGTGGGCGTCGCGGCGGAGCTCCTGCAGCTGGCGCGTCGGCGCGGCTGGCGCGCGGCGGCGGAAGCGGCCCTCCTGCTGGCGGCCAAGGGCGTGCTGGGCATGGGCCCGGGCTTCCTGCTCTACTTCTCGGCCGTGCTGGCGGACGTTCCGCAGATGGCCTATGCGGCGCTGCCCTATCTGTTGGCGCTGGCGCATCTGTGGCCGGAGCTGGAGCGCTTCCTGGCAAAAAGGCGCGCGCTGTGCATCGCGGCGGCCTGCGGCGGTCTGGCCCTGGCGCTGACGGCGGTGCTGCTGCGCGGCAACGCGCCCTCGACCTTCCTGGAGCGCCTGCAGATGATGCAAAACGGCCTTCTGTACTTGTGGAAGGACCCGCTGCTCGGCGTCGGGCCCTACCGGTGGCGCGCCCTGAACCTGGCGGACGGCGGCTACTACTTCAACACCTGGCACATACACAACGCCTTCCTGCACGTCGGCGTGGAACTGGGCGTCCCGGCGCTGCTCTTCCTGCTCGCTTCCGTCGGGCGGGGCCTGCGCCGGGGCGGCGCGGCGCTGCCCGGTCTTGTCGCCTTCACCGCGCACAACTGCATCGACGTCAGCTTCTTCTACCCGGGGATCACGGCGCTGGCGCTGCTGGCGGCGGCGGAGCCGGGGGAGCGGGAGGCGCCGCCGCTGTGGACGGCCGCCTTCCTCGCCGCCGGGCTCGCGCTCTTTGTCTGCACCGGCTTTCACGACGCGTTCTAAAGGAGGGGAGAGCATGGCGGAAAGACACGCGGAAGACCTCCGATCCTACCTGCTGCTGGGGGCGTTCGCCCTGCTGTGCGCCGCGGCGCTCCTTGCCTGGTGGACAAACGCGCGCCGGCTGCCGGAAAACGTCGGCCGGACCCTCAGCGCCCAGGAGCAGGCGGAAGTGCTGGAGCGCAACAGCCCCTTGGCGCGCTACGCGCATTTGAGCCCCAACGCGACCTTTCCCCGTCAGGCGCGCATCGACAAGATCACCATCCACCACATGGCGGGGGACATTTCCCTGGAGCGCCTGGGCGAGGTGTTTGCCGACCCGGCGCGCCGCGCTTCCTCCAACTATGCCATAGACGTAGAGGGCAACGTCGCCCTCTACGTCGAGGAGCGCGACCGCGCCTGGACCTCCTCCAGCCCGGAGAACGACCACCGCGCCGTGACCATCGAGGTGGCCAACGACGAGCGCGGCGGCGACTGGCACGTCAGCGACGCCAGCTATGCCGCGCTGATCGAACTGTGCGTGGACATCTGCCGCCGCAACGGCATGGAGGCGCTCGTCTGGACGGGCGACGCCACCGGCTCCCTCACCATCCACAGCTTGTTTCGGCAGGACACCGAGTGCCCCGGCCCCTATCTCACGGAGAAGATGCCCGAGATCGCCGCGGAAGTGACGCGCCGCCTGCAGGCGGCGTCCACATAAACAACGCTTAAGGAGGAAGAAACATGAAACGACATTCCATCGCACTGCATCTGGCGCTGGGCCTGCTGCTGACGCTGACGCTGCTGGGCGGCCTGGTCGCGCCCATCCGCGCCGTGGGCGGCAGCGAGGAGCCGAAGGGCCTTTACGACAATGTGGAAACTCCCCAGGGCCCCGGCGGCGAAGAAGACCCGAAGCCATCGTATGACAACGAAGATCCCAAGCCCCCATATGACGACGAAGAAGACCCGAAGCTCCCGTATGACGATGAAGACCCCAAGGACCCGTATCAGGGGGAAGGCGCCGTGGACGCCGCGGACGAGGACCCCAAGGAGCCGGAGGACGAGTGGCACGGCGCCTACCCGGATTACAGCGAAGAGGAGCCGGAGCTGAGCGAGGAGCCGGAGGCGACGCCGGAGCCCGCGCCCACCCCCGCCCCGGCGGCGCAGGAGAAGCTGCCGCAGACCGGCGCGCGCACGCTGCCCATCGCGCTGAGCCTTGGCGCGGGGCTGGCGTTGCTGCTGCTCGGCCTGAGCGGCTGGAAGAAGGACCATGCGCCGGAGGATAAGTAGGCTGCTGCTCTGCCTCGGGGCGCTGTGCCTGGCGGTGTCGCTGGCGGCGCTTGGGCGGGAGCTGTGGCGCGCGCAGCGGGCGGAGGCGGAGAGCCGCGCCCTGCTGCGGGAGCTCCTCCCCACCCACACGCCCGCCGCAACGCCTATCGCTCCGCCCAGCGCCGCGCCCGCGCCCTCTCCGGCCCCTTCGCCAACGCCCACGCCGTCTTTGGACCCGGACCGGCCGATGCCGGAGACGGAGGTGGACGGGCGCGCCTGCATCGGCTATCTGGAGATCCCGGAGCTGGAGCTTGTGCTGCCGGTGCTGAGCGCCTGGAGCTATGAGGCGCTGCGCGAGGCGCCCTGTCGCTACAGCGGCTCGCTCTACCTGGACGATCTTGTGGTCTGCGCGCACAACTACGAGGCACATTTTGGCCGCCTGCAGGCGCTTTCGCCGGGGGCGCGCGTGCGCTTTACCGATGTGGAAGGCACCGCGGTCGAGTACGCGGTGACGGAGACGGAACAGCTGGCCCCGACCGCGCTGGAGGAGCTGCAGGCGGGGGACTGGGACTTGACGCTCCTGACCTGCACACAGGGAGGAGAGGCGCGCATCGCGGTGCGCTGCGCGCGGACAGAAGATACAGAATAGAAATGGCGCTCGCCTGGGGCAAAACGTCCCGGGCGGGCGCCCTTTTTTGTTTATGCCAGAAAAAGCGCCGGGCGGGGCGTTTTTTTCACGCGGAAATTGCCGGGCGGGCGACAAAAGGCGAGGCGGGGGAACAACAAAAAGCGCGGGGGCGGGGCGCTATAGTGGAGGGACAAGGGGGGATGCGGATGACGGTGAGCATCGAGTGGTTCGTGCTGCAGAACCTGTGCATGAACGCGCTGACGCTGGCGCTGGCGGCGCGGCTGGCGGGCATTGCCACGAGCCTTGCGCGGGTGCTGAGCGGGGCGGCGCTGGGCTGCGGCTACGCGGTGGCGGCCTACCTGCCGGGCGGGCGCTTTCTGCTGGGACTGCTGCCGCGCACGCTCGTCTGCGCCGGGATGACGCTGTGCCTGTGCGCCGGGCCGCGCATTTCCTGCCGCGGGCGGACGCTGCGGGCCTTCTGCTTCATCTGGCTGGCGACGCTGCTGCTGGGCGGCACGGGGGCGGGGGTGTTCTACCTGCTGGGCGCGGCGGGCTACGGGCCGGGAGCGCTGGCGCTGACGGCGATCGTGGGCTGCGCAGGGCTGCTGTACCTGGGGCGGCGGGAGATCGGCATGCCGGAGAGCCCGACGGCGCTGCTCACCGTGCGCGCCGACGGGCGGCGAGTGACGCTGCCGGCGGTGGTGGACACCGGGAACCTGCTGGTGGAGCCGGTGAGCAATCTGCCGGTGATCGTGGTGGAGAAGGCGGCGCTGCAGGGCCTGGCGCAGGGGCGGCGCACGCGGCCGGTGCCCTTTGCCTCCGTGGGGGGCGAGGGGGTGCTGCCGGCGTTCGCGGCGGACGCGGTGCGCGTGGACGGGCGCGAGGTGGAGGCCTATATCGCGGTGTACGACGGAGCGCTGGCCGAGGGCGGCCGGGCGCTCGTGCCGGGGAGGTGCGTGCGGGATGCGTAAGGGATTTTTGTGGCTGAAGGACTGGACAAGGGCGCTTCTTTGGCGGGCGCGGCGGGCGCTTGCGGGGCGCGTGGACTACATCGGCGGCGGGCAGACGCTGCCGCCGCCCTTTACACGGGAAGAGGAGGAGAGGATCATGCAGGCGCTGCGGGACGGGGACGAGAGCGTGCGGCAGGGGCTGATCGAGCACAACCTGCGCCTGGTGGTGTACATTGCGCGCAAGTTCGAGAATACGGGCGTGGGCGTGGAGGACCTGATCTCCATCGGCGCCATCGGGCTGATCAAGGCGGTGGGGACATTTGACGCGGGGAAGAAGATCAAGCTGGCGACCTACGCCTCGCGCTGCATCGAGAACGAGATCCTGATGTACTTGCGCCGCCACAGCCGCACGCGCATGGAGGTGTCGCTGGACGAGCCGCTCAATGTGGACATGGACGGCAACGAGCTCTTGCTTTCCGACGTCATGGGCACGGACCCGGACCTTGTTGGGCGGGAGCTGGAGAGGCAGACGGACTGCGCGCTGCTGCGCGAGGCGGTATCGCGCCTGGAGACGCGCGAGCAGGCCATCATGCGCATGCGCTTTGGCCTGGACGGGCAGCCGGAGCGCACGCAGCGCGAGGTGGCAGAGGCATTGGGCATTTCGCAGTCCTACATTTCGCGCCTGGAGAAGCGGATACTCAAGCGCCTGAAGGGAGAGATCAGCGCCAAGCTCTAGCATGGGTGCATAAGCTGCGGGCGGCGCGGGGAAACTATGCGCAACGAAAGAGCGGAGGGCAAAGCAATGGCACGAAACAAAGTGGAGCTCTGCGGCGTGGACACCTCGAAGCTGCCGGTACTGACAAACGCGCAGATGCAGGCGCTGTTTGCGCGCATACACGCGGGGGACGAGGGCGCGCGGGAGGAGTTTGTCGGCGGGAACCTGCGCCTGGTGCTGTCGGTGGTGCAGCGCTTTGCCGGGCGGGGCGAGATGATGGACGACCTGTTCCAGGTGGGGTGCATCGGCCTTATGAAGGCCATAGACAACTTTGACACGACGCTGGGCGTGCGCTTTTCCACCTACGCCGTGCCCATGATCATCGGCGAGATCCGCCGCTACCTGCGCGACAACAACGCCATCCGCGTCAGCCGCTCGCTGCGGGACATCGCCTACAAGGCCATGCAGGCGCGGGAGAAGCTGGGGGTGGAGCTGGGGCGCGATCCGAGCGTAAAGGAGATCGCGCAGGCGCTGGAGGTCAAGGAAGAGGATGTGGTGCTGGCCCTGGACGCGATCCAGGAGCCGATGAGCCTGAACGAGCCGATCTACCGCGACAACGGCGACGCGCTCTACGTCATGGACCAGATCCGCGATGAGCACGGCGGCGAGGAGGAATGGACGCGGGACATCGCGATCAAGAACGCTTTGGCGCACTTGAATGAGCGGGAGCGCAAGATCGTGACGCTGCGCTTCTTCGGCGGGCGGACGCAGATGGAGGTGGCGGAGGAGATCGGCATTTCGCAGGCGCAGGTGTCGCGCCTGGAGAAGAGCGCGCTGGGGCGCATGCGTAAGTACATATAAAGGAAGCGACAGCTTCCTATCTTTTTGCCGCCGGGCCGGGTGGGGGTCAAGAGGGGGACTCCCCCTCTTGACAATCTCCCCCAGGAAGCGGAGAGTTTCGCCTGACGGCGAAACTTTTTATTGACGGCGGCGCGGCCCGGCGCGCCGCAAAGCGTTGCGCGCGCGGGGGAAGGACCGCGGGAAAAATCCGGCCTCGTCTTTCGCGCGCGCGAATACGTCCTTGGGCCCGGTGCATAGGCATGAGGCGGAGGGAGTGGATGCGGCGTGACATATGCGGAGCTGAAGCAGAAGGAGATCATCAATACCTGCGACGGGGCGCGGCTGGGGAACGTCTGCGACCTGGACCTGTCGGCGGACGGGCGGATCCTGGCGCTGGTGGCGCCGGCGCCGTTTTCCCTGGCGGGGCTGTTCAAGGGGCAGGGGATCGTGATCCCCTGGGGCGCGGTGGTGATGATGGGCGAGGACGTGATCCTGGTGAACCTGCCGGGCGGCGTCGGGCCCTGCGGCGAGCGCGCTTAAGGGTAGAAAGGCAACGCCGCGATCGTCTCCGGCGCCCCTGCGCGTCGGGCCGAAGGCCCGACAGGGGTCCGCGGCGCAGCCGCGGGCCCCACCGTCTTGGCCGTAAGGCCAAGGCGGGCGCAGGGGCGCCGGGGGCGGTGGGGGCGGGTGGTGGGGGATGGCGGAAGGGAGGGGGAGGCGGCCGCAGGCCGCCTCCCCCTCCCTTCCGCCATGTTGCGTGCAGGCTTTGCCTGCACGCAACCGTTCCTCTCCGTTCCCGCGCGCGGCGTCAGGCATTTTTCGCCTGGCGGAACGACGCCGAATCCTCGTTGATTTTTCACCGCTTCTTAAAAGAATTAACAAAATTCGCGCCAAAGACTTTACGGTGGATGAAAAAAGAGATATAATAGTAACCGGCGGCGAATGACCGTTTGAAGCGGTTTGCCCCCATTTCGGGGCGCGGCAGCCGCCGTTGCGAGGTGAGGGTTCATGAAGTGCATGTACTGCAATTCCACCGACAGCCGCGTGATCGATTCCCGGCCGACGGACGAGGGCCTGGCCATCCGGCGCCGGCGGGAGTGCATGAACTGCGGCCGCAGGTTCACGACCTATGAAAAGATCGAGAACGTGCAGGTGATGGTCGTCAAAAAGGACGGCTCCCGCGAGGCCTTTGACGCGGACAAGATCCGCCGGGGCCTGATCAAGGCCTGCGAAAAGCGCCCCGTGGCCATGGGCGATGTGGACGCCCTGGTGCGCGACGTCGAGCAGCAGATCTACAACTCCCTGGAGCGGGAGGTCTCCTCTTCCCGCATAGGCGAGATGGTCATGGAGCGGCTGCGCAATCTGGACGAGGTGGCCTATGTGCGCTTTGCCTCGGTCTACCGCTCCTTCTGCGACATCAACACGTTCATGGAGGAGCTCAAATCCCTGCTGCAGACGCCAAAGTCGTAAATGAGGGCCGGGCACATCCCCGCCCGCCCCTGGCTTTCCCGATAGACAGACGAAGGAGGTTTTATTCTCATGGCCAGCGAAACCATTCTGGCGGTGGACGACGAGGTCCATATCCTGGAATTGATTTCCTTTAATCTCAAGGCGGCCGGTTACCACGTCGTCACGGCGCTGACCGGCGAAGAAGCGCTCAAGCGCTGCGAGGTGGAACGTCCCTCGCTCGTGCTGCTGGACATCATGCTGCCCGGCATCGACGGACTGGAGGTCTGCCGGCGCTTGAAGGGCGACCGCATGACCAGCAACATCCCCATCATCATGCTGACCGCAAGGGGCGACGAGGTGGACAAGATCCTGGGCCTGGAGCTTGGCGCGGACGACTACATCACCAAGCCCTTCTCGGTGCGGGAGCTTGCCGCGCGCGTAAAGTCCCTGCTGCGCCGCGTCGCGCCCCAGCAGGAGAGCGAGCCGCAGACGCTGCGCTCCGGCGACATCATGATCGACATTACGAACTACGAGGCCTTTAAGGGCGGGGAGAAGCTCTCCCTGACGCTCAAGGAGTTCGAGCTGCTCAAGGTCCTGGTCCTCAGCCGCGGCAAGGTGCTCACCCGCGACTTCCTGCTGGATCGCATCTGGGGCTATGAGTACTACGGCGAGACGCGCACCGTGGACGTGCACATCCGCCATCTGCGCCAGAAGCTGGGCGAGGAGCCCTACATCGAAACGGTCAGAGGCGTGGGCTACCGCTTCGTTGACAGAGAGCAGGAAGCGTGAAATCCATGCATCGGCGCGTCGTCGTGACGGCGGCGGCCCTGGCGCTGCTGGTGGTGGCGCTGGCCTCCTTCTTCGCCCTGCGCATCACCATGCAGGAGGAGCAGGGGGTGTTGCAGGAGCAGCTGCTCACTGCGGCGCGCTACGCCGCCGGGGCGATCGAGGACGACGCGGTGCTCCGCCGCGTCTCGGGCCTGACCGGCGCGCGCGTCGTGCGCATGGACCGCAGCGGGGCGCTGCTCTTTGACTCCGCCGCCCAGGCGGGCTACTATCTCGACCAGCCGGACGTGCTGGACGCCCTGTCCACCGGCACGGGCACGGAGATCACCTTCCGCGACGGTCTGGCCCGGATGGAGATCGCCGTGTCGGTCCTGGACGACGACGGAACGATCCTGCGCATGACCAAGACGGAGACGGTCTTCCGCCACGGGGACTGGGGCCTGTTTGCCGCGCTCATGGCGCTGCTGCTGCTGGTGTGCATCTATCTGAGCTTTGCCCTGGCGCGCCGCATCATCACCCCGATCAACCAGATCTCCCGCGCGGCGCAGGGCATCATCGACGGCAACTACAACGTCAACCTGCGCATCGAGGGCTACGCCGAGCTCAACCAGCTGCTGCGCACGCTGCAGTCGATGAACACCCGCCTGCAGGAGACGGTGGAAAAGCTCCAGCACAAGAGCGCGGAGCTGGAGTCCATCATCGACCATATGCTCAACGGTCTCATCGCCGTGGACGGCCAGCTGCACGTGGTGCAGATGAACAACGCCGCCAAGCATATGCTGGGCGTCACCGGCGCCGTCGAGGGCAAGCACGTGCTGGAAGCCACCGGCAACTCGCGTCTGGAGACCATATTGCAGGAGGCCATGGAGCACGAGGAGCTCATCACGCTGGAGCTGCCCGTGCGCGCCGCGCCGCGCCACCGCCTCATCCGCCTCTACATCTCGCCCCTGGAGCATGAAAACGAGTCCATCGGCGCCGTGGCGCTGATGGAGGACATCACCGAGATCCGCAATCTGGAGCAGATCCGCACCGATTTTGCCGCCAACGTCACCCACGAGCTCAAGACGCCGCTCACCTCGATCAAGGGCTTTGTCGAGACGCTGCAGGCCGGGGCCATCGAGGATCCGGAGATGGCAAAGCGGTTCCTGGAGATCATCTCCATGGAGACCGACCGCCTCTCCCGCCTGATCAACGACGTGCTCTCCCTCTCCTCGATGGAGAGCGGGCGCATGCGCGTGCCCACGGAGAGGCTGAACCTGGGCAAGCACGCCGAGGACGTCTGCCTGATGCTGGAAAACAGCGCCCGGCAAAAGAACATCGCCCTCTCCGTGCAGACGGGCGCGGACGCCTTCATCACCGCCAACGAGGACCATGTCAAGCAGCTGCTGATCAACCTCATCGACAACGCCATCAAGTACACGCTCGAGGGCGGCAAGGTCCATGTTTCCGTGGAGCGCAACGCCGACAAGGTGCTGCTGCGCGTGCGCGACACGGGCATAGGCATCGCCAAGGAGCACATCCCGCGTTTGTTCGAGCGCTTCTACCGCGTGGACAAGGGCCGCAGCCGCAACATGGGCGGCACGGGGCTGGGCCTTGCCATCGTAAAGCACATCGTCATGGACATGGGCGGGGAGATCGACGTGCAGTCGGAGCTTGGCGTCGGCACGGAGTTCACCGTGACGCTGCCCTATGCAAAGCCCACAAAGGCCGCAAGCTAGGCGTTTTCGCCCGCCCAAAAGCGGCGGGAGACGACGCAGCGCACTAAAAAGAGAGCGGTTCCGCGATGCGGGCCGCTTTTTCGCGGGCATTCTGCCTGCCGGAACGATTTAGCCGAACCTTAACCTTGGGCCGGTTGTACTCATGGGCAAATTTTTATACAATATCTTTGTAAGAAAGGGCCCGTCCAAAGGGGCCTTCGCGGAGGGTAGGAAGGGTGAAGAGAGCCGGGGAAAAGCTGATGCGCGTGGGCGCCTTCCTGGGCGGCACGCTGGTCTTCCTGCTTCTGCTGTGCGTCGGGATCGTGGGAGTCGCGCTGCTGCTGGTGGAGCGGGCCTCGGCCGCCGGGATGCTGAGGAGCGTCTGGTCCCTTGCGCCCACAGGGCTCAGGCTCACGGCTTTTACGCTTTCCACGGCCGCGGCGGCGGTGGCGCTGTCCTTTCCGCTGGCCTGGGCGCTGTCCACGGCCATTGTCTTCCTGCGCCCGCGCCGCCTGCAGCGGGCGCGCAGCGCGGTTTCCGGCGCCTCGGCGATCCCGGCGGTGGTGTTCGGGTACCTGGGGCTCACCTACTTTGCCCCGGCCATAGACTCGGCCTGGTGGGGCGTCACGGTGACGCTGATCCTGATGAGCCTGATGCGCCACACGCTGGAGCTTACGCGGATCCACGAGCGCTTCTACCCCGCGGTGGAGGCCGCGCAGTCGCTGGGAGCGTATATCTATGAGACAATGCTGCATACCGTCTTCCCCCTGGCGCGGCGGGAATACCTGACGGTGGCGCTGCGGATGCTGGCCCGCTGCATGGGCGAGGGCGTGGCGATCCTGCTGGTGCTCTCGGCCTACGGCGGGGAGGACACGCTGGTGACCGGCATACTGCGCGCCGCGGGCGTCACGGGCGAGGAGAGCAACGTGGGGCTGGTGCTGCTGCTGGCGGGGCTGCTGACGGCGCTGGTGCTGCTGGTCAACGCCGTCATATCGCTGAGCCTTTCGGGCGAAAGGCGGAGCGGCGGCATGGACGAGGGCGAGCCGGGGCAAAGGGAGAGTGAGCGGGAGGAGCGGCATGGAGAAGAGAAAACTGCGCAATAAGCTGTTTCTTCTGTCGGTGCTGGCACTGTCGGCCACGGCGGCGCTGCTGCTGCTCGTGCCGCTGATCCGCCTCATGGCGGACGCGGGCGTGGCGCTGCTGCGCTCCTGGGGCGTGCTGCCGGGGATCTGGCAGGTGGTGGGCAACACGGCGCTGGTGCTGCTGCTGGTGCTGCTGTTCACGGCGCCGGCCGCGCTGCTGATCACGCTGTGGATGTACGAGGCGCTGCACGGCCTAAGGCTCTACCGCGTGCAGCGGTTCCTAAACGGCCTCTCGCGCGTGCCGGCGGTGCTGGTGGGCCTGCTCTTCCACGCGCTGCTCGGCGGCGCGGCGCGCCGGAGCCTGTGGCCGACGGTGGCGCTGCTCGCGGTGATGTGCCTGCCGTTCCTGGTCTCGCGCCTGGACGCGGCGCTGCGCGCGGTGCCGGAGAAGTACGAGCGGGCCGGGACCGCCCTTGGCGGCAGCCGCATGGCCGTGCTGTGGATGGTGCTGCTGCCGCAGGCGCTGCCGGGGATCGTGCGGGCGCTGCTGCGCCTGGCGGAAAAGGTGCTGTGCGAGGCCACGGCGGTGCTGGCGCTGCTCTGCGCGGTGACGCCGGACAGCCTGCTGGCGCCGGAACTGTTCCGCCTGACCTGGCTTGGGCGGGAGGACGCCTCGGTGCTGGCCTTTGCCCTGGCGGCGGGGATGATCGCCCTGCGCCTTGCGGCCGAGCGCCGCTGGCGGAGCGAAGGGGAGGAAGCGAATTGCCGATACAACTGGTGGTAGAGGACTTAAACGCCACGCTGGAGGATCGATTCCTGCTGCGGGACGTGGCGGTGACGGCGCAGGCCGGACACGTTCTTGCGCTGATGGGCAAGACCGGCAGCGGCAAGTCCACCTTTCTTCGCGTGATCAACCGCATGGCGGAGGAGCGCGGCGTGGTGGTCAGCGGCCGCATCATGCTGGACAACAGCTCGATCTTCATGCAGGAGCCAAACGAACTGCGAAGAAAAGTGGGCATGGTCTTTACCGAGCCCGTGCTCTTTGCCGGGTCCGTGCTGCGCAACATCACCGCCGGGCTGCGCCTGCAGGGCGTGCGCAAAAAACAGGCCCTGGAGGAGCGCGCCGAGGAGACGCTGCGGCGCATGGAGATCTACAACGACTTTCGCGACCTGCTCTACGAGGACGCCTCGCGCCTTACGCGCGGGCAGGCGCAGCTTACCTGCATCGCGCGGGCGCTGGCGCAGCGGCCGGGGCTGCTGCTGCTGGACGAGCCGACGCGCCTGCTGGACGCCATGACCGGCATGAAGGTGGAGGCGCTGATCCACGCCCTGCGCAAGGAGTGCACGATGGTCGTGGCGGTGCACTCGCCGCAGATGGCCGGCCGCATCGCCGAGGAGTCGGCGATGATGGAGGACGGCCGGGTGCTGGAGTGGGGCCGCACCAGCGACCTGTTCTACCACCCCAAGCACCTGCACACGGAGCAGTTCGTCAGCTCCCGCTTTCTATGACGGGATAAAGGTTCTTTGTATATCATGGGGGAGTGCGGTTTATGCGTAGCATCTATGATCAGGAAATGCGCGACATACAGCGCGACAGCATCCATATGTGCAATCTGGCGTCCGAGACGCTGCAGGATGTGATGGAGGCCGCGCGCCGCCGGGATTTCACCATCGTGGAGCGGGTCCTGGAACAGGATCAGCGCATTCGCCTTATGCGCATGGCGCTCAACGAGCGCGTCATGCGCATGATCGCCACGCAGAACCCGGTGGCGGTGGACCTGCGCAAGCTCTTTTACCTGATCCACACGGCCGACGAGATGGAGCGCATCGGCTACCAGGCCGCCGCCATCGGCCGCTGCATACTGCGCACGCGCTACGGCAAAGTGCTGTTGCTGGAGGACATCTACCGCATGAGCGAGCGCACGGCGACCATGTTTGAGCGCATGCTGGCCAATTCCCTGAGCGGCAACACGCAGGCGGTGCACGAGGTGCTGCAGATGGACGACGAGGTGGACGTGCTCTACGAGCAGATCTACCGCGAGTGCATCACCAGGCAGAGCGACTTAAAATCCCAGGACAGCGACGTGATGACCGCCGTGAACGTGGCCCAGTACATCGAGCACGTCGGCGACCACATCGTCAACTGGGCGCGCTGGTTCCTCTACTTTGGCGGCGAGACGGAAAACGTCGTGGTCTGATACAACGTCGGCCGCGCTTCCAAGGGGGCGGAGTTTCCCCCTCCTCTGGAGGCGCGGCGTTTATCTGCCCGTTTTTTGGCGTCGGGACGCTATGGAAAAAAGTTCACGAAAAGTTCGTTGACAAACGCGGCGCGAGTGATTAGACTACGAATTGTTAGCCTTCAAAACGGCGGCGACGAAGGAGGAAACGGCGTGGAGGACATGATGAAGGAGTTTGAGGTAGAGTTCGCGCGCGTGGTGCGTCTCTATTACAGCCGGCTGCAGGCGCAGTTGGCGCAGGTGGGACTGTTCCGCGGGCAGCCGCCGATCATGGCGTTGCTGCGCAAGACGGACGGCATGAGCCAGAAGGAGCTGGCGCAGACGCTGAACCTCTCCCCGGCCACGATCACGGTGACGCTCAAGCGCATGGAGCGCGCCGGGCTGGTGAAGCGGGACATGGACAACAGCGACCAGCGCGTGCTGCGCGTGCACCTGACGGAGGAGGGCAAGCGCATGTGCGCGGTCAGCGACCGCCAGAGCCTGCGCGTGGCCGAGGAGCTGCTGCAGGGCTTCAGCACGGAGGAGCGGACGCTGTTTGAGAACTATCTGCGCCGCATCGCCGCCAACATGGAGCGCGCGCTGCACGAGGACCCGGGCTTTGAGGAATCCGACCTGGAGGCGGCCGACTTCGAGGAGACCGACCGGTAAAAAATCTCCGAACAACTTGCTTCGGGGCTTGAAATACTTCGCCAATCCATATACAATATTATACTGATCGAATCGGTGGGAGGGCTGGACCGTGCGGGAACACGTGGCAGAGTGCCTGAAAGGGCGCAGCGCCCTTGTCGCGCTCTCAGGCGGCGTGGACTCGGTGGTGCTGCTGCACCTGCTGCTTTCGCTGGGTGCGCGCGTCGTCGCCGCGCACGTCGAGCACGGCATACGCGGGGAGAACTCCCGGCGGGACTGCGCCTTTGTGCAGGAGATGTGCAGGGCGCGCGGCGTGATGCTGACGCTGACGCATCTGGACGTGCCCGCCGAGGCCCGGCGCCGCGGCACGGGGCTGGAGGAGACGGCGCGGGAAATGCGCTACGCTTTCCTGCGGCGCGAGAGGGAGCGCCTGCGCCTTGACGTGATCGTCACCGCGCACCACATGGACGACCAGGCCGAGACCGTGCTGCTGCACCTGCTGCGCGGCGCCTCGGCGCGCGGCCTTGGCGGCATGCGCGAGGAACAGGACGGCCTGCTCCGGCCGCTGCTGCCCTTTTCCCGCGCGCAGATCCTGCGCTACGCGCAGGAAAACGCCCTGCCCTTTGTGGAGGACGAGACGAATGCGGACACCGCGTTTTCGCGAAACTATATCCGCCGCGAGGTGATGCCGCGCCTGCGCCGCCTCAACCCGCGCGCGGGCGAGGCGCTCTGCCGCCTGGCGGAGCTGAGCCGCGCCCAGAGCGACTACATCGCGCGGGAGGCCGAGCGGGCGCTGCGGGAGAACCTCGTGGGCGAGGCGCTGCAGGACGCGGCCTTTTCGCTGCACGAGGGCCTGCGCGGCGAGGTGCTGCGCAGGTACCTCATAACGGTGGGCCTGCGCGAGCCGGAGCTTTCCGACGTGCGGCGCCTGGAGGCGCTGCACGCCCTGCCCGCGGGCAAGCGGGCCAGCTTTGCCTCGATGCTGCTGGAGCGGGACGCCCGCGGCGTGCGCCCGGTGCGCGCGGCGGCGGATTTTGCGCCCGTGCCCCTGCATCTCGGGGAGCACGAGACGCCGCTTGGGCGCCTTACGCTGCGCCTTGCCCCGGTTCCCGAGGAACTCGATCTGGGAAAGGACGCCCAGGTACTGGACGCAGAGGCGCTGCGCGTCGGGCTTACTTTGCGCGCGCGGCGGCCGGGCGACCGCATGCGCCTGCTCGGCGGCGGCAGCAAGCTCGTAAGCGACCTCCTCTCCCAGGCAAAGGTGCCGCGGGCCCTGCGGGAGGCATCGCCCGTCGTCGAGTGCGGCGGGGAGATCGCCTGGCTGCCGGGCGTGCGCGCGGGCGCGGCCTATTCCATCACGAACAAAAGCGCGCAGGCGCTGATCCTGCAATACAGCAAACCGAAGGAGTAAGAAGATGCAGTATTCCAAGGACGAGATCGAACGTGTGCTCCTGACCGATGCGGAGATCCAGAGGCGGCTGGACGAGTTGGCCGCGCGCATCAACGCCGACTACGCCGGGCACGACCTATTGGTGGTCTGCATACTCAAGGGCGCGGTGGCGGTGTTCGCCGACCTGCTGCGGCGGCTCACCATCCCCTGTTCCATCGACTTTATGGCCATATCCAGCTACGGCTCCTCGACAAAGAGCTCCGGCGTTGTGCGGATCCTGAAGGACCTGGACCACGGCATCGAGGGCAAGGACGTGCTGATCGTGGAGGACATCGTGGACAGCGGCATGAGCATGAGCTATCTGAAGGAGAACCTGCGCACGCGCGGCCCGGCCTCTTTGAAGCTCTTTACGCTGCTGGACAAGCCGGAGCGCCGGCGCGTGGAGCTCACCGCCGACTACATCGGCTTTACCATACCGGACGAGTTCGTGGTCGGCTACGGCCTGGACTACGCCGAACACTACCGCAACCTGCCGGACGTGTGCATACTCAGCCCGAAGATGTATTCGTAAAAAGCGACCCCTTGAAGGGAGGCGTAACGAAAAAGTGCCCAACAAGAAGAGTTTCATGCGGGGGCCGGGGCTCTGGCTCCTGCTCCTGCTGCTGCTGGTGATCATGGCGCAGATGCTGATGTGGCCGGCGCAGACGCCGAACAAGGAGATCAGCTACAGCGACTTCCTGTCCCTGGTGCGGGACGGGCGCGTGTCCCAGCTCATGGTCTCCGAGTACGACGCCTACGGCCTCTACACCGACTCGACCATCCCCGCTTCGGCCTTCCCCGAGCGCTACGACTTCACCCTGCAGATCCCCAACGACATCTCCAGCTTCTACTCCGACGTCCGCCAGGTCGTCGCGGCCAAGACAAACGCGGACCCGGACGCCATCACCCCGCTGGACTACGGCTTTACGCTGCTCAATGAACCGGCACCCGAGCCCGCCTGGTGGGTGGAGTGGATCCCCTATCTCATCATGATCGGGCTGCTGGTGGCCTTCTGGTGGTTCTTTATGCGCCAGCAGATGGGCGGCAACAACAAGGTGATGAACTTTGGCAAGGCCCGCACCCGCACCGAGATCGACGACAAGAACCGCGTCACCTTTGCCCAGGTGGCGGGCGCGGACGAGGAGAAGGAGGAGCTGCGCGAGATCGTGGAGTTCCTCAAGCACTCCGACCGCTTCCTGCGCCTTGGCGCGCGCATCCCCAAGGGCGTGCTGCTCGTCGGCCCGCCCGGCACCGGCAAGACGCTGCTGGCCAAGGCCGTGGCGGGGGAGGCGGGCGTGCCCTTCTTCTCCATCTCCGGCTCGGACTTTGTGGAGATGTTCGTGGGCGTGGGCGCCTCGCGCGTGCGCGACCTGTTTGAGCAGGCCAAGCGCAACGCCCCGGCCATCGTCTTCATCGACGAGATCGACGCCGTGGGCCGCCAGCGCGGCGCAGGCCTTGGCGGCGGCCACGACGAGCGCGAGCAGACGCTCAACCAGCTCCTTGTGGAGATGGACGGCTTTACCGCCAACCAGGGCGTGATCGTCATCGCCGCCACCAACCGGCCCGACATATTGGACCGTGCGCTGCTGCGCCCGGGCCGTTTTGACCGGCAGATCACCGTCAACTACCCGGATGTGAAGGGGCGCGAGGAGATCCTCCAGGTGCACTCCAAGGGCAAGCCCCTGGGCGAGGACGTGTCGCTGGCGGTGCTTGCCCGCCGCACGCCCTACATGACGGGCGCGGACCTGGAAAACGTGATGAACGAGGCGGCGATCCTGGCCGCGCGGCGCAACGCCAAGGTCATCTCCATGCGCGAGCTGGAGGAGGCCATCACCCGCGTACAGGTCGGGCCGGAGAAGAAGAGCCGCGTCGTCACCGAGAAGGACAAGGAGCTCGTGGCCTTCCACGAGGCGGGCCACGCGGTGCTGGCCTATGTGCTGCCCGGCTGCGACGCGGTGCACGAGGTCTCCATCATCCCCCGCGGCGGCGCGGGCGGCTACACGATGACCATGCCGGACGAGGAGAAGCACTACGTCTCCGGCACGCGCCTGCGCGACCAGATCGTGGAGCTGCTGGGCGGACACGTGGCGGAAAAGCTGATGCTGGGCGACGTCTCCACCGGCTCCACCAGCGACCTCTCCCGCGCCAGCGACCTGGCCCGCCGCATGATCACCGAGTACGGCATGAACGAGGAGATCGGGCCGCTGTACCTGGGCGGCGACCAGGAGGTGTTCGTCGGGCGCGACTTTGGCCATGCGCGCAACTACTCCGAGGACCTGGCCGCGCGCGTGGACGAGCAGCTGGAAAAGTCGCTGCACGAGGCGCTGGACCGCGCCACGGCGATACTGACGCAGAACCGCGAGAAGCTGGAGCGCGTGGCGCATGAGCTCATCGAGCGGGAGAAGCTGGACAAGGAGGAGTTCGCGGCGCTGATGCGCGGCGACGAGCTCCCGCCCCTGCACGGCGCAGGAAAGGGCGCGAACCCCATCGAACAGGTGCTCGGCGCCTGACGCAGGCGCTTCGGGGACCTGCCGCGGCGGCGGCAGGTCCCTCCTTCGTATCGGCGGTATTTTGGCGAGAAAACGAACGCTCCGTTAAACTTTGCCCTTTTTGCAGGAAAAAGGGGAGGGCGCGGCAAATACCTAGTGGTTAATAGCGAAGAGGGGGTTTTGTACGATGTTGGTGGATCTGCACATACACACCACGGCCTCGGATGGGACGCTCACCCCGACGGAGGCGGTGCGCCAGGCAAAGGCCAAGGGTTTTGAGGTCATTGCCATCACCGATCACGACACCACGGACGGCCTGGAGGAGGCCCTGCAGGCCGGGCGGGAGCTGGGCGTGAGGGTGATCCCGGGGATAGAGATCACGTCCGGCGTTCTGTGTGAGGCGCACATACTCGCCTACGGCGTGGATCCCAGCAACCCCCTGCTCAAGAAGCTGCTGGAGGACATGCGCAAAACGCGGCTGCTCCGCATGGAGAAGATCGTCGCCATACTGCGCGCCTACAACACGGAGATCACGCCGGAGGAAGTGCTGGCAGAGGCAAACGGCGCGCCCGTCAGCCGCATGCACATCGCCCGGGTGATGGTGGACAAGGGCTTTGTGCCCAGCATAGACCTCGCCTTCCGGCGCTACCTCGGCCCCATGGGCGCGGCCTATGTGGACGCGCCGCGGCTTTGGACCGCGAGCGTCCTGCGCTCGATACGCAAGTGCGGCGGCGTGCCGGTGCTGGCCCATCCCTATCAGCTGGACCGCGACGAGGATGGCCTGGTGCGCTGGCTCAAGCGCATGAAGAGCAACGGCCTGGTCGGACTGGAGTGCTATCACAGCGGCTGCAGCCCCGAGCAGGCGCAGTGGCTGCGCCAGGTCGCCGACGCCATGCTCTTCCTCCCCACCGGCGGCAGCGATTTCCACGGCGCCAACCGCCCCGGCGTGCGGATGGGCCAGGGCCTGTCCCGCTGGCGCGACCGCGAAAACACGCTCGACCGCCTGACGCGCGCGATGAACTTCATGCGCACCGAGGGCTGCCTGGCGCTGGATCGGACGATATACTTTGACTAAACGAAGCGCCGGCGCATTTTGCCGGGAGGAGATGGAGAAGTACCTATGACGGAAAATAAGCAGAACGGCGGCGCGGAAAAGCCCGCTCCCGGGCGTCTGCGCGATCAGCCCCTGGGAGAGCGCCGCGTCTCCGCCGAAGGTCGGTCCCCCGCCGAAGGTCGGCGTCCGGTTGAGGGTCGGTCCCCGGTTGGGAGCCGGACCCCGACCGAGGGTCGGTCTCCGGTAGCGAGCCGGACTCCTGCGCGGCGGGTGCGGGAAGAGGACCGGCCGGTGGTGGAGCGGCGGCCGCGGGGGGAGCAGGCGCGGCGGGCGGCGTACGGGGAGAACCGGCGGGTATACGCGGGTCCGAACGCCCCCCGGCCGGAGTCCGGCCCCCGACCAGAGTCTGGCCCCCGGCCCGATGCGGGCTCCAGACCAGAGCCTGGCCCCCGGCCCGATGCGGGCCCCAGACCAGAGCCTGGCCCGCGTGAGGAGTACGCCTTCCAGGCCAAGCAGGCGGCGCGGCGGCGCAGGCGGCGCGTGAAGCGCATCGCGCTGCTGGCGGCGCTGGCGCTGGTGGTGCTGGGGGTGTTCGCCGTGCGCCTTGTGCTGGACTTGAACAGCGGCGCGGACACGTTCTACCCGGGCGTGTCGGTGGACGGGCTGAAGCTGAACGGCTACACGATGGAGGAGGCGCGGGAGAAGCTCGTGGCGCTCAACGCCGACCGCCTGGCGGCCATGACCGTGCGCCTTGCCTACAACGACAGGGAGTGGTCGATCGCCCCGGAGCAGATGGGCGTGGAGCTGGACATAGACGAAAAGCTGGAGGCGGCCTGGAACCTCGGGCGGGAGGGGAACATCTTTTCCCGCCAGGGGGAGATCCGGCGCCTGAAGCAGGAGGGGCAGAACCTGTCCACCGCTCTGTCCTACGACGAGACGGCGCTGCGGGAGAAGCTCGGCGAGGTCAAGGAAGCGATAGACCTGCCGGCGGTGGATGCCTCCATCTCCTTTGACCCCTCGGCGGAGGAGAAGTTCACCATCACCCCGGAGAGCAGCGGCCGCAATGTGGACGTCTCGATCCTGGTCGGTCAGGTCAAGACGCAGCTGGACAACGGCTTTACCACCGTCATCGAGGTCAAGCCGGACATCGTCGCGCCCACGGTCTACGCCGCGGACCTGGAGCAGGCGACGACGCGCATCTCGCGCGCCTCGACCGACCTTGGCTCCTCGTCCGACGCGCGCATCCACAACGTGAAGACGGCTTTGTCCTACTTCAACGGCATGGTGCTGCAGCCGGGGCAGGAGGTCAGCTTCAACCAGACCACCGGTCCGCGCGGCCTGGAGCAGGGCTACCAGAACGCCGGCGTCATCGAGGACGACGAGATCGTCGACGGCCCGGGCGGCGGCGTGTGCCAGGTGTCCACCACGCTCTACCAGGCGGTGGTCAAGGCGAACCTGGAGATCGTGCGCTCCAACAAGCACAGCATACCGGTCTCCTACGTGGACGTGGGCACGGACGCGGCGGTGGCCTACGACTACAAGGACCTGATCTTTAAGAACAACACCGACTACCCGATCTTCATCGAGGGGCGCGTCTCCGGCAACACCGTGGCGGTGTCCATCTACGGCTACCCGCTGCCCGAGGGCACGGAGATCGAGATCGTGACCGACGTCTACGAGACGATAGAGCCGGAGGAGGACAAGATCATACTGGACACCGAGGGCGAGCACGTGACCTACACGGACGAGACCAAGGTCAAGAAGCGCTCCCGCGAGGGCATCAAGGTGCGCTCCTACCGCGTGGTGAAGCAGGACGGCGAGGAGGTCTCCCGCGAGCTTTTGCGTGACGACTACTACAAGGAAGTGCAGGGCGAGATCTACCAGGGCGTGACGCCGCGCACGACGGGCGAGGAGGGCCTGCCCGACGACCCGACGCCCGTGGAGGACGGGGCGCAGGAAACGCCCGAGGAAGAGGAGGAATAGCCTTTGCGCGCAAAGACGGAGCCCTGGATGCTCGTGCTGATGATCCTGGTGGGCGCCATCATCGGCAGCCTGATCTGGTCGCTGGTGACGCCCTACCTGCCGGAGATCTTCGCCAAGTCCCTGACGGTGGGCACGACCGGCGCGCCGCTGACGCTGGACCTTGGCGTTGTGACGTTCACCGCGGGCCTGGTTCTGCGGGTCAACATCGGCTCGATGCTGGGCATGGTGATCGCCTTTCTCATCTACAGAAGGATGTAAGCGATGGAAGAGATACTGCTGGCCTCCGCCTCGCCCCGGCGGGCGGAGCTGCTGCGGCGCCTGGGCGTGCCCTTTTTCCCCTGTCCGATGGACGTGGACGAGCGCGTGAGCGGCGCGCCGGAGGACTGCGTGCGCGAGCTTGCGCAGCGCAAGGCCGCCGCGGCGGCAAAGGCGCACCCCGGCATCTGGGTGCTGGCGGCGGACACGCTGGTGTTCCTGGACGGCGAGCCCCTGGGAAAGCCGGGGACGGAAGAGCGCGCCCGGGAGATGCTGCGCCGCCTCTCCGGGCGGGCGCACGAGGTGCTCACCGGCCTGTGCCTTCTGCGCGGGGAGACGGTGTTTACCCGCGTGGACGGGGCGAAGGTGTTCTTTGACGAGATGACGGAAGAGGAGATCGCCGCCTACGCGCGCACGGGAGAGCCCCTGGACAAGGCCGGGGGCTACGGCATACAGGGCCTTGGCGGGCAGTTCGTGCGCCGCATCGAGGGGGATTATTACGCCACGGTGGGCCTGTCGCTGTGCGGCCTGCGGCGCCTCATGCAGAGCGCGGGCATTGGAAAAGAACGGTGAATTTTTTCGGAGGGGAGAAACCCGAACATGGCTTTAGGCGTTAAATTCATGAGCCGACCAATGGGCTTTGACCTGGGCACGGCCAACATTGTGGTCTATGTGGACGGCAAGGGCATTGTGCTGCGCGAGCCGACGATGGTGGCCGTGCGCTCCGACGCGCGGCGGCAGGTGCTGGCCGTGGGCGAGGAGGCCAAGAAGATGATGGGCCGCACGCCCGCCAACATCACCGCCATCCACCCGGTGACAGAGGGCGTGATCGCGGACCTGGACTCCACGCAGGTGATGATCAAGTACCTGATCCACAAGGCGAACGACTTCTCCGTGCCCATCGTGCGCCCGCGCGTGGTGGTGTGCGTGCCCTGCGGCATCACGCCCGTGGAGCGGCAGGCGGTGGAGCAGGTGGTGCGCGGCGCCGGGGCGCGCCAGGTCTACCTAGTGGACGAGCCCATGGCCGCGGCCATCGGCGCAGGGCTGCCGGTGGAGGAGGCCAGCGGCTCCATGGTGGTGGACATAGGCGGCGGCACCTCGGAAATGGCGGTGCTGTCGATGAACGGTGTGGTCACCTCCTGCTCGGTGCGCACCGCCGGGCAGAAGATGGACGAGGCGATCCTCAACTACATCAAGAGCGAGTACAACCTGCTCATCGGCGAGCGCACGGCGGAGGAGGTCAAGATCGGCATAGGCTCCGCCATACCGCTCAAGCGCCGGGAGACGGTGATGGTGCGCGGGCGCGACCTGATCACGGGCCTGCCGCACATGATCGAGATCAGCAACGACGAGATCACAGAGGCGCTCAAAGAGCCGCTGCAGACGATATTGCAGAATTTGATGACGTGCCTTGAAAACACGCCGCCGGAGCTTGCCAGCGACATCATGGAGCGGGGCATCTACCTCACCGGCGGCGGGGCGCAGCTGTCCGGGCTGGACCTGCTGATCTCGCAGCAGACGGGCATGCCGGTGGTGCTGGCGGACAACCCGATGGACTGCGTCGCCATAGGCGCCGGGATACTCTCCGGCGATCTGGAGCGGCTCAAGCACATCACCCGCGTTGCGGAAGAGGGCTAAAACAAGGGAAGGAATGGAGTCGATATGCGATGGAAGGCGGGAGCGGGCGGGCACAAGATCGCCCTGATCGTCTGCGGGGCGGTGCTCTGCCTGCTGACGGCGCTCTTCGGGCTGTCGGTGACGGGGATCTTTAAGATCCCGTTTCTGGAGTCGGCGGTGAGTTTTGTGGTGACGCCCGTGCAGGGCTTTGTCACAAACGCCTACAACGCCGTGCGCAGCGGCCTGGAGGAGCGCGCCACGATCGCCCAGCTCAACGAGGAGATCGCGCGCCTTACCGAGGAGAACCGCCGCCTGCAGGCGGAGATGTCCAGCATGGAAGAGCTGGAGCGCGAAAACGAGCGCTTGCTCGGGCTGCTGGGCGTGACGGAGGTCAACCCCGAGACGGAGTACGTCGCCGCCAGCGTCGTTGCCAAGGAGGCGGGCGGCTGGTTCTCGGTCTTCACCGTCAACAAGGGCGCGCGCGACGGCGTGGAAAAGGACGACCCGGTGCTCAGCGACGAGGGCCTGATCGGCCGCGTGATGGAGGTGACGGACTCCACGAGCGTGGTCCTTACGCTCATCGACTCGCGCTCGGCCGTCGCCGGGCTCGTGGAGCGCACGCGCGACAACGGCATCTGCCACGGCTCGCTCTACGTCTATGAGAACGACGAGATGCTGCGCATGAACTACCTGCCCGAGGGCAGCGAGCTCAACACCGGCGACCGCGTGATCACCTCCGGCCTGGACGGCGTCTACCCCAAGGGCCTGTTCATCGGCACGGTGCGCTCCATCTCCCGCGAGAGCAGCGGCGACGGCCGCTATGTGGTGCTCAGCCCCGCCGTGGACTTTGCCCACATAGAAGAGGTGCTGATCATGACCGGCGGACAGGCGGCGGAGGAGTGAGATCATGCGCGTCATACTGGATATCCTGCTGCTGCTGCCGGCGCTGCTGTATCAGTCCGCGCTGGCGGCGCACTTTACCTACCGGGGCGTGGGCGTGGACCTGCTGGCCGTGCTGCTGGCCAGCATCGCCATCAACCAGGGCTGGCTCTACGGCGCGGTGGGCGGCTTTGCCGCCGGGCTGATCCTGGACTGCACGTTTGGGCACATCGGGCTGTACGCGCTGCAGTACATGGCGCTGGGGATGTTCGTCGGGCTCGTCAACGAGCGCTTCCGGCTGGACGCCATCGTGCTGCCGGCGCTGCTGACGCTCGGCGCCTGCGCGGCGCGGGAGATCGTGCCGGCGGTCTATCTCTATTTTGCCAGGGCCACGGTCTCCTGGGGCTACGCGCTGCTGCGCGTGCTGCTGTGCGCCGCGCTGGACGCCGCGCTCTTTGTGCCGGTGCACCTGCTGCTGCGCCGGCTGCACCGCTGGGACGTCGTGCGCGCGTCCCTGTTTCCGTTCCACGGCAGAAAATGGTGACCCCGCAAAGGGAGAAAGGGCATAGGGCATGAATCGATTCTTTTCCCGGCGCGACCCGGGCGGCAAGGGCCTGGGCGCGCGCTACGCGGTGGCCATCGGCCTTGCGGCGGTGCTGTTCGCCACGCTCCTTGTGCAGCTGGCAAACCTGCAGCTGCGCGACGGCGCGGCCTACGCCGACACCGCCGAGAGCCGCACGATGAAGACCTATTCCCTCACCGGCGAGCGCGGCATGATATTGGACCGCAACGGCATACCGCTGGCCTACGACGAGGTGAGCTACAACGTCACCTTCTACCGCGACCCCTCGCGCAGCTCCTCGGAGGACCTGAAGAACTACACGCAGATCCTGCTGCGGGTGCTTCAGATCGTGGAGGGAAACGGCGGCGAGACGGTGCAGAACTTCTATCTGCACAAGGACGAGGACGGCAGCTTCTACCTCGACTTTCTGACCGAGAACGAGGAGACGTTCCTCAAGCGCGAGACGACCTGGCGCAGCAACCTCTACGTCACAAATGTGCCCGAGGACGAGATCTTCTCCACACTCTGCGCCCGCTACGGCATCGAGGACCTGGACTTTGACACGCAGTACAAGCTCCTGTCCATCTGGCAGGAGCTGCAGATGTACGCCTACCTCTCCAAGCCCGTGACGATCGCCTATGACGTGGACATGGAGACCGTGGCGCAGATCGAGGCCGCCAGCATCGAGCTCACCGGCGCCGCCATCGAGCAGACCACAAAGCGCGTCTACCCGCGCGGCGAGCTGGCCTCGCACATACTCGGCTACATGGGCTCCATCACGGAGGAGAACATCGAGCAGTATTCCGCCCTGGGCTACGCCGCAGACGACCGCGTCGGCGTCTCCGGCATCGAGGCCTCCATGGAGGAGCAGCTTTCCTCCAACGTCGCCTACCGCCAGGGCAGCCGCGAGGTGGAGGTGGACGCAAACGGCGCCGTAATGCGCGAGCTCAGCTACTCCGCCCCCGTAAACGGCAACAGCGTGCAGCTGACGATCGACATCGAGATGCAGCAGATCCTGGAGGAGTCGCTGCGCTACAACATCGAAGAGGCGCAGAAGATCCAGATGCAGGAGCTCGCCGCCTCCTCGGAGCGGGAGCTGGAAAACTACCAGGAGCAGATCGAGAACCGCGACGGCGAGCCGCTGCGCCTGGCGGAGACGGGCGCGGCCGTCGTGCTGGACGTGGACACCGGCGAAGTGCTTGCCATGGCCAGCTACCCCGGCTTTGACCCCAACGACTTCATCGAGGGCATGACCACGCAGGAGTACAACGAGAAGTACAACATCGACACCTCGCCCTTGTTCAACCGGGCCATCTCCTCCAAGGCCACGCCCGGCTCCATCTTCAAGATGGTCACGGCGCTGGCGGGCCTGGAGGAGGGCGCGGTGACGCTCACGGAGGAGATCGACGACCTTGGCGACTTCACCAAGTACGACCAGACCGCCTACGCCCCCGGCTGCTGGACGCGCTACCCGCAGAACCACCAGAACCAGAATGTGACGCTGGCGCTGACCAACTCCTGCAACTACTACTTTTACACCGTGGCCGACCGCCTGGGCATCGACAACCTCAACAAGTGGGCCTCGCTCCTGGGGCTCACCTCCAAGACCGGCATAGAGCTTGCCGGGGAGACCACGGGCGTGGTCGGCAACCAGACCGTGCTCTACGACCCGAACCTTGGCATCACCGAGCAGCGCTCCTCCAAGACCAACTACGTGGCCCGCACGATCCTGCGCACGCTGCGCGACACGGGCGAGGCCCTGGGGCGCAACTTCGAGGAGGAGCGCCTGGAGCGCGTGACGCAGGAGCTGATGGACCTGGTGCTGACCTACGACAGCGCCGAGATGATCCCGCAGATCCGCGACGTGCTGATGGACGAGCTGGGCCTGTCCAGCGAGGAGATCTCCAGCCGCTATCTGCTCAACACCTTGAACTCCTACCTGCGCGAGGTGCGCTGGACCCCGACCGAGACCATCATGACTGGCATCGGCCAGTCCATCACCGAGGTCACGCCCGTGGGCGTGGCGCGCTACATCGCCGCCATCGCCAACGGCGGCGACGTCATGGAGGTGCAGCTGGTGGACAAGGTCCTCTCCGCCGACGGCGCGGTGGTCACCGACAAGGCGCCCAACGTCGTCTCCCATCTGGACGTAAACCCGGCGTACCTGGAGGCCATCCGCCAGGGCATGCACGGCGTTATCTCCGCCGAGGACGGCGGTACCGCGCGGGAGTACTTCGTCGACTACCCCTACACCGACCAGATCGGCGCCAAGACCGGCACCGCCCAGGTCAACCTCATCGACATCGAGGACAACGCCTGGTTCGTCGCCTTCGCCCCCTTTGACGAGCCGGAGATCGCGGTCGTGGTCTTCATCGCCAACGGCTACAAGGGCGCGGTGGCCTCCCTTACCTCCAAGGACGTCATCGCCCACTACATGGAGCAGCGCGAAAACCCCAACATCGACGAGGTCCCGGCGCAGGACAGCTTCGTGCCGTAAAAGACGCGAAAAAGGCCCCCCGCAAAAGCGGGGGGCCTTTTTGGAGACATAACGCGGGCGCTTACAGGCGGTCGGCTATGGCCTGCAGGAAGGCGCGGGAGGGAACGGAATGGGCCTCGCCTTCGTACATCGCGGCAAGGTCGCCGGTCATGACGCCGGACTCGATGGTGTCGATGACCGCCTTTTCCAGCTTGTCGGCAAAGGCGCAAAGCTCCGGGATGTCGTCCAGCTGGCCGCGCTTGCGCAGCGCGCCGGTCCAGGCGTAGATGGTGGCCACGGGGTTGGTGCCCGTCTCCTCGCCCTTGAGGTAGCGGTAGTAATGGCGTGTCACGGTGCCGTGAGCTGCCTCGTATTCATAGTAGCCCTTGGGCGAGACGAGCACCGAGGTCATCATCGACAGCGAGCCGAAGGCCGTTGCGATCATGTCGCTCATGACGTCGCCGTCGTAGTTCTTGCAGGCCCAGATGAAGCCGCCCTTGGAGCGGATGACGCGCGCCACCGCGTCGTCGATCAGCGTGTAGAAATAGGTGATGCCCGCCTCTTCGAACTTCGCCTTGTACTCGTTTTCGTAGATCTCGGCGAAGATGTCCTTGAAGTTGTGGTCGTAGACCTTGGAGATGGTGTCCTTGGTGGAGAACCACAGGTCCTGCTTTGTGTCCAGCGCGTAGGCAAAGCAGGCGCGGGCAAAGGAGGAGATCGAGCCGTCCAGGTTGTGCAGGCCCTGCGCGATGCCCGGACCCTTGAACTCGTGCACCAGGGCGCGCGTCTCACTGCCGTCCTCGGCGGTGTAGACCAGCTCCACCTTGCCCGGGCCGGGGATCTTCATCTCCGTGTTCTTGTAGACGTCGCCGTAGGCGTGGCGGGCGATGGTGATGGGCGCCTGCCAGGTGCGCACCGTGGGGCTGACGCCGCGCACCAGGATCGGCGCGCGGAAGACCGTGCCGTCCAGGATCGCGCGGATGGTGGCGTTGGGGGACTTCCACATCTGCTTTAGGTGGTACTCCTCCACGCGCTGCGGGTTGGGGGTGATGGTCGCGCACTTGACGGCCACGCCGTACTTCTCCGTGGCGGCGGCGGCGTCCAGCGTCACCTGGTCGCTCGTCTCGTCCCGGTGGGGCAGGCCCAGATCGTAGTATTCGGTCTTTAAGTCGATGTACGGCTCCAGGAGCATCTCCTTGATCCACTTCCAGAGCACGCGGGTCATTTCGTCGCCGTCCATCTCGACCAGCGGCGTCTTCATGGCGATCTTCTGCATGGTTCGGCCCTCCAGTGCGGCGCTTGGCGCCGGTTTTCTTTGTCGCATTTTAGAATACACCATCGGGCGAAAAAAAACAAGGCGGCAGCCGGGCGGCAGATGTGATATAATAAAAGAGAGAGACTAGGGATACGGAGTGGGAAGCATGGAAGAGAGAATCGAAATGGAACAGGCGCCCAGCCGCCTGCCCGTGTTCGACCTGATCGATAGGACCGTAAAGATCTTAAACGACAACCGCAAGACGCTGGAGACCTATGCCGAGGTGCTGCAGGGCTATTTCCTCAGCGCGCTGCGCCCGCACAGCGAGAGCCTTGTGGGCATTTCCACCCGCGTCAAGGGCGAAAAGAGCCTGCGCGAAAAGATACTGCGCAAAAACCTCTACAAGCGCTACGCCTACCCCGAGGGCATCATACAGAACCTCTCCGACCTCATCGGCGTGCGCATACAGTGCAGATTTCTGGAGGAGGAGTCCGTGCTCTACGACGCGCTGCGGGAGCAGTTCACGCAAAAGTGCGCCGACGGGCTCTACTGCGCGCCGGAGCAGCCCAACATCCGCCTGGAGATGGCCTCGCCCCAGCCGCAGCGGCAGAACAACGGCTACGCCATCTACCGCATCGACGGCCTGTGCGGCCCCATCGGCCACGCGGTGCGCTTTGAGATGCAGATCAAGGCCCTGGTGCACGTCTTCTGGGCCGAGGTCGAGCACGAGATCATCTACAAAAACAACAGCTACATCCTCATGGACGATTTCATGAAGCAGATGCTGGCCTCCGCCTACGACAACCTGCGCTCCGTGGACCGCCAGCTCTACCTCATCTACAACCAGATCCAGCACCAGAGCGAGCCGGAGGACGGCCGCCTGCGCGAGGCCTCGGTGCGCTCCCTCTTTGCCAAGGCCATCTCCGACCTCTTCTTCCAGAAGATGCACGACTCCCTGGGCTTTACGCTGAACTTCAAGCGCTCCTGCGACATACTCAGCCGCTACATACTCTCGCGCCAGAACCCCATCACCCGCCGCCCGGCCCAGAGCCTGATGGACATCTTCCAGCGCATCAACCGCATCGCCATGGCCGACATCGACTTTGAGGCGCCGCTGACGCTGGAGGCGCCCTTCCGCGGCAAGGAGCCGTTCCTGAACATACTGGCCGACCACCTGATGCTGCAGATGAACGCGGATTACGACTGGAATCTCTTTTTCCGCATGCTCTTTACGCTGGAGCCGGGCAGCAATCTGGAGGATTTTTCCAACCTCCTGTACATGGTGCGCGACCGCTTCTGCGACGAGGAGATCTACGACCCCTTGCGCGAGTTCTGGACGGAGGAGCAGATCGAGAACTTCAAGCAGTGGCTGCTTGTGCCGCTGGCGCACCAATTGGTGGCGGACGGCACGATACAGATCGTCTACGAGGAGACGTTCGACACCATCGTCTCCCGCCTGCGCGTCGTGGTCGCGGACACCGCCGCGGGCCTTCGCGCCGGCACCTACGCCCCCGCCCGCTACACGCTCTGGAAGCCGTAAGCTTTGCGTTAACTCAGGCGCGGCGGCGTTGACGCGCGGAAACGGGCATGGTATAATACACGTTAGATTTTCCCCCGTTGAGGCAGGAGGAGTACGGAATCAGGCCCCAAACAAGAGAGGCGGTTCGCCGGCTGAAAGGCCGCCAGGGGGTCCCCGGGTTCCGGAAGGTCGCCTGCGGCAGGGCGCGCGTGAAGGGCGGATACGGGCCTTAGCGCGCGGCGGGTCGCGCCCGGTAGCGCGCGGACAACGAGGCAGGGGGCCTGTCCCCTTGCGAAAAAAGGTGGTACCACGGCGCGCCCGTCCTTTTGCGATAAAAAGGACGGGCGCTTCTTTTTTGCACAGGAGAGGAGGGAAGGCGCTTGCTCAGCAGGCTGATGAGCCTTAGCCCGGTGGGGCTTGCGCTGCTGCTGCTCGGCGCGGCGCTGATGCTCCTGGGCCGGGCGATACCGGAGAGATGGAAGCTCCCGGCAAAGATCGCGAGCCTTGTGCTGGCTCTGCTCGGCGCGACGCTCTGTTTTCTCTGACAAAGGCAAAAAACGCAGTGTGCGATGGAGGATGGATAGCAAATGACGGAACAAACGAATATGCCAAAGACCTATGACCCGAGCAGCGTGGAGACGCGGCTGTACGAAAAGTGGGAGAGCGAGGGGCTGTTCCGGCCCGCCGAGCACAAGCCGGAGGGCGCGAAGCGCTTCTGCATCGTCATGCCCCCGCCCAACATCACCGGCCAGCTGCACATGGGCCACGCCATGGACAACACCATGCCGGACATACTCGTGCGCTACCACCGGATGCTGGGCGACGACACGCTCTGGCTGCCGGGCACGGACCACGCCTCCATCGCCACGGAGGTCAAGATCATCGACGCCCTGCGCAAGGAGGGCCTGACCAAGCAGGACCTTGGGCGCGAGGGGTTCTTAAAGCGCGCCTGGGAGTGGAAGGCGGAGTACGGCGGGCGCATCGAAAAACAGCTGCGGCGCCTTGGCTCCTCCTGCGACTGGAGCCGCGAGCGCTTCACCATGGACGAGGGCTGCTCCAAGGCGGTGCTGGAGGTGTTCGTGCGCCTGTACGAGGAGGGGCTGATCTACCGCGGCAACCGCATCATCAACTGGTGCCCGCAGTGCAAGACGGCGCTGTCCGACGCCGAGGTCGAGTTTGAGGAGCAGGCCTCCAACCTCTGGTACATCCGCTACCCGGCCGAGGACGGCGGCGAGGGCGTGATCGTGGCCACCACCCGCCCCGAGACCATGCTCGGCGACACGGGCGTTGCCGTCAACCCCGAGGACGAGCGCTATCAGCACCTGATCGGCAAGAACGTCATACTGCCCATACGCAACCGGCCCATCCCGGTCGTGGCGGACGAGTACGTGGAGAAGGAGTTTGGCACCGGCGCGGTGAAGATGACCCCGGCCCACGACCCCAACGACTTTGAGGTGGCGCAGCGCCACAACCTCAAAGTCGAGCGCGTGATGCACGACGACGGCACGATGGACGAAGTCTGCGGCAAGTACGCCGGCATGACCGCCATGGAGTGCCGCAAGGCCATCGTCGAGGACCTCAAGGCCCTGGGGCTGCTCATCAAGATCGAGCCCTATACCCACAACGTGGGCACCTGCTACCGCTGCCACCACACGGTGGAGCCGCTGGTCTCCACGCAGTGGTTCGTGAAGATGAAGCCGCTGGCCGAGCCCGCCATCGAGGCGGTGCGCTCCGGCAAGACGCAGTTCGTGCCCGAGCGCTTTGACAAGACCTACTTCAACTGGATGGAGAACATCCGCGACTGGTGCATCAGCCGCCAGCTCTGGTGGGGCCACCGCATCCCGGCCTATTACTGCACGAACAAGGAATGCGGTCACATGGTGGTGGCCAAGGAGGCGTCCGCGGCCTGCCCGCACTGCGGTGCGCCGATGGTGCAGGACGAGGACGTGCTGGACACCTGGTTCTCCTCGGCGCTGTGGCCCTTCTCCACGCTCGGCTGGCCGGAGAAGACCGAGGACCTGGAGCGCTTCTACCCCAACACCTTGCTCGTCACCGGCTATGACATCATCTTCTTCTGGGTGGCGCGCATGATCTTCTCCGGCTGCAAGCAGATGGGGGAGACGCCCTTTGCCCATGTGCTGATCCACGGCCTGGTGCGCGACGCGCAGGGGCGCAAGATGAGCAAGTCCCTGGGCAACGGCATAGACCCGATACAGGTCATTGAGAAGTACGGCGCCGACGCGCTGCGCTTTGCGCTGATACAGGGCGTGGCCCCGGGCAACGACGTGCGCTTCTCGGACGAGAAGGCGCTCTCGGCGCGCAACTTCGCCAACAAAGTGTGGAACGCCTCCCGCTTTGCGCTGATGAACCTGGAGGGCCCGGCGGACGACAGCCTGCCCAAGTCCCTGGCCGACAAGTGGATCCTCACGCGCCTGAACGACGCCATCCGCGTCGTCAGCGGGCACCTGGACGACTTTGACCTGGCCATGGCGGCGCAGAAGCTCTACGACTTCATCTGGAGCGAACTGTGCGACTGGTACCTGGAGCTGGCCAAGGCGCCGCTGTACGGCGAGGACGAGCAGGCGGCTTCCGCCGCGCGCGCGACGCTGAAGTACGCGCTCGTCAGCACGCTGCGCCTGCTGCACCCCTTCATGCCCTTTGTCACCGAGGAGATCTACTCCTACCTGCCGGACACGCAGGGCAGCATCATGGTCTCCCCCTGGCCCAAGGCCGGGCAGGACTACCCGGAAGAGGCCGCGGCGATGCAGAACATCATGGACGTCATCACCGCCGTGCGCAACCTGCGCGCCGGCATGAACGTGCCGCCGGCAAAGAAGGCGCACCTTTACATCGTCCCGGCCGAGGGCGTGGACGGCGCGGTGTTCTCTGACAACGAGGTCTACTTCCAGCGCCTGGCCTCCGCCGCGGGCGTGACGGTGGCAAAGCGCGATGAGCTGCCCGGCAACACGGTGTCCGCCGTCTGCCCCTGCGGCGAGGTGTTCATCCCCATGGGCGAGCTGGTGGACGCGGAGAAGGAGATCGCCCGCCTGAACAAGGAGATCGCCGCCATGGAGAAGGAGATCGCCCGCGCCGAGGGCAAGCTCAACAACCCGGGCTTTGTCGGCAAGGCCCCCGCGCACGTGGTGGAGGCAGAGCGCGCCAAGCTCGCCACCAACCGCACCATGCTCGAGGCCCTGCGCAAGCGCCTGGAGGACATGAAGGCACTCTAATACAAAGCGCGGCCTGTCGTTTTCGCGGCGGGCCGCGCTGCGCTTTTTCGGGCGGGTGGGTGGGGCTGCGCCCCACCCACCTGCCCGTCCGCCCGGCGCGCACGGCGCCGGGCGGACCCGCGGCGCTGTGCGCCGCGGAAGCGGGGGAGCAACTCCCCCGCACCCCTGCCGGGAAGCGCCGGGAAAACGCCCGGCGGCCGCGCTCTCTCCTTCGCTTCGTCCGAAGACGCGCATGCGGGCGGGGGACAGCGGGCGGTTCTATGGCGAATCGTTTTGACGCAAAAGGGCTTGCAATCGGCGCGGGATTTTTGTAAACTGGAAGATGGAAAGAAGGCGAGCGGTGCGATGAATTACGAGCAGGCCGTGTCTTACATACACGGAAAGGCGGGCAAGGGCGTAAAGCGCGGGCTGGAGAATATGCGCGCGCTGCTGGAGCGCCTGGGGAATCCGCAGGAGAGCGTGCGCTGCCTGCACGTGGCGGGGACAAACGGCAAGGGTTCCGTCTGCGCCTTTTTGGACGCCGCGCTGCGCCAGGCGGGGTACCGCGTGGGGCTCTACACCTCGCCCTACCTCATGCGCTACAACGAGCGCATGCGCATAGACGGCGCGCAGATCCCGGACGAAACGCTTGCGGCGTTGACCACAGAAGTGGCGGCGCACGTGCGGGCGCTGGAGGGCGAGGGCGTCTACCCCACGGTGTTTGAGATCGGCACGGCCATCGCGCTGAGCTGGATGGCGCGGGAAAACGTGGACGCGGCGGTGATCGAGGTGGGGCTGGGCGGCCTGCTGGACCCCACGAACGTGGTGCGCCCCTCGGTCTGCGCCATCGCGCGCATCGGCCTGGACCACACAAAGACGCTGGGCCACACGCTGGAAGAGATCGCCGCGGTCAAGGGCGGCATCATAAAGCCCGGCGTGCCGGTGGCGCTGCAGGCGCAGGGGGAGAACGTCGCCGCGGTCATTCGCGGCATCTGCGCGGAAAAGTGCGCGCCGCTGCTGGACTGCGCGGCGCACAGGCCGCAAGGGGTGGAGCTGCACGCGCGCGGGGCGCGCTTTTGGGCGGGGTTTCCCGGCCTTGCGGCGCAGGCGTATGAAATCGCCCTGCCGGGGGCGCACCAGGTGGACAACGCCGTGACGGCGCTGGCGGCGCTGTCGCTGCTGCCGGAGGGGCTGCGCGTGCCGCCGGAGGCGGCGAAGGCGGGCCTGAAAGCGGCGCGCTGGCCGGGGCGGCTGGAGTGGTGCGGCAACGTGCTGCTGGACGGCGCGCACAACCCGCAGGGCATCGCCGCGCTGCGGCAGTACGCGGAGGCGTTTCTGGGCGGGCGGCGCGTGGTGCTGCTGACCGGGGCCATGGCGGACAAGGACGTTTCCACCATGGCGCGGGAGGCGGCGGCGCTGGGCGAGGCGGTGGTGTGCGTGCAGCCGGAGGCGGCGGTGCGCGCCCTGCCGGCGGAAGCGCTGCGCGATCTCTATAGAACGTACACCGAAAAGCCGGTCTATGCCGCGCAGGACACCGCGGCGGGACTGAAGCGCGCCCGGGAGCTGGCCGGGGAGGCGGGCGTGGTGCTCGTCTGCGGCTCGCTGTACCTGGCGGGCGAGGTGCGAAGCATGCTGGGTTTTTAAGGAGGTGCGAAGGAACGATGCACATCTTGTTTTTGTCCGTCACGGCGGGACAGGGGCACAACCAGACCGCAAAGGGCATCATGCAGCGCATGGTCGAGCGCGGCCACGTCTGCAAGCTGCTGGACACGTTTGAGTACATTCAGCCGGCCTTTGGCGAGGCGGTGGACAAGGGCTACCGCATGACCGTGGCCCACACGCCCAAGGTCTTTGGCCGGGCCTTCCGCATGATGGAGAAGGCGGAGCAGAACATCCCCCTGACGGTGAAGGTGAACCAGAAGCTCTCGGACTACCTGAGCAAGGACCTCTTCGACGTCTACGAGAGCTTCCAGCCCAACGTCGTGGTCTCCACGCACTCCTGTGCGGCGCAGATCTCCTCTTCCGTCTACTCCATGGGCGTGTGCGCCGCGCCGCGCATCGGCATCGTCACGGACTACACGCTGCACCCCTACTGGAAGGGCGCCAACCTCGACGCGCTGGTCACGCCCTCGGAGCAGCTGACCTACTACATCGTGCAGGCGGGCATGCCGGAGCGCATCATCCGCCCCTTTGGCATCCCCATTCACCCCAAGTTCAACGTGCGCATCGACAAGGCCGAGGCCCGCGCCCGGGCCGGGCTGCCGGACATGCCCACCGTCCTGCTGATGGGCGGCAGCATGGGCCATGGCGACGTGCTCAGCGCCATCGAGAAGATGGACCGCCTGCCGCTCGACTTCCAGATGGTGGTGATCTGCGGCAGCAACGAGAAGCTGCGCGCGCGCGTTTCCGCCCTGTCCACGGTCAAGCGCCTGACGGTGCTGGGCTTTACCAACGAGGTGGACGTGCTGATGAGCGCGGCGGACCTGATCGTGACAAAGCCCGGCGGGCTCTCGGTCTCCGAGGCCATCGCCAAGCAGCTGCCCATGGTGCTCATCGACCCCATCCCCGGGCAGGAGGACCGCAACATGGACTTCCTCACCAACCACGGCATGGCCATGCGCACGAACAAGCATCTGCCGGTGGACGTGGTGGTCTGGCAGCTTTTGACCAACGAGCGCCGCCGCGAGCTCATGCGCGAGTGTCAGATCGCCTTTGGCAAGCCCAACGCCACGGACGACCTGCAAAAGCTCATCGAGAGCTATGCCTGACGGCACCGGACCCCGCTTATCATGCGGGGTCTTTGTTATCGGGTGGGGGGGGCTACGCCCCACCCACCCGTCCGTCCGCCCGGCGCGAACGGCGCCGGGCGGACCCGCGGCGCTGCGCGCCGCGGCAGCGGGGGAGCTGCTCCCCCGCACCCCCGCCAGGAAGCGCCGACAAGCGCCCCGCGGCCGCTCTCTCTCTTTTGTTCGCTGCAGATGGGTGAGCGGACCCGCGCGCGGCCTTCTTTTTTTGCGCAAAAATCGGCCCTGTGCGCGGGGCACAGGGCCGATGGTAAGCGGGGTTTAGTCCTCAAACTCGTGCGGCGCGGAGCCCCAGTCCGCCTGCAGCGCGGTCCCTTCTCGGTTCTCCGCCCAGCGGATGCGGTAGAAGGAGAACTCGCCCGGCTCGGTCATGAGCTCGAAGACCGTCTCGTTGTTCGGCGTGACGTAGAGCGGCTTGATCTCGCGGCTGCCTTCCAGGGCGGTCAGCGCCTCGGCCACGCCGCGCACGCGCACGCGGACGCGCTGCATCGCGCAGCCGTCGCAGGCGTAGGGGTAGAGGCAGAAGGCGTCGTCGTCGTAGGTAAAGAGGGAGATCTGCGCCGGGGCGTCGAGGTAGACCGAACCTGCGCACAATTCGGCGCGGATGCGGGTGAGCACGCTCTGCGGCAGCTTGCGCAGGTCCGAGACGGCGTCCGGCACCGCCAGCGTGATCAGCTGCCCGCGGCCGTAGGTGTCGCGCAGCAGTATGCCGTAGCTCTCGTCGCCGCCAAAGGCCTTGGCCAGCGCCCAGGTGGTGTTGTTGCG